>LJCR01000528.1 GCA_001399705.1 Kouleothrix aurantiaca | reverse complement strand
CAGCAGCTCGGCCAGCTTCTCAATCGTCGGCGGGTCGAGCTGGGCGGTTGGCTCATCGAGCACCAGCACCGGCGGGCGCATCGCCAGGGTTGCGGCCAGCACCAGGCGCTGCTGCTGCCCGCCCGACAGCGCGTAGGGTGAGCGGTCGCGCAGCTCGTTCATCTGCAGCTCGTTTAGCGCCCACTCAATGCGCTCCTTGATCTCGTCGCGCGGCAGCCCAATATTCTCAAGCCCAAAGCCAATTTCTTCGTACACCGTGAAGCGCGCGCCGGAGATCTGGCTAAAGGCGTTGCTGCCAACCAGCCCAACATGGCGTACCAGCGCCGAAACTTCCTGCTCAACCACATTCTGTCCATCGATCTGAGCCGCGCCGCTAAAGGTGCCTTCGTAGAAGTTCGGCACAAAGCCGGCGCACAGCGCGCAGAGCGTGCTTTTGCCCGCGCCCGCGCGCCCGATCACGCCGCAGATCTGGCCGGCGGGAATCGCGAGGCTGATATGGCTGAGGGCCGGGCGCGTGCCGATCGCATAGGTAAAGCTGACATCGCGCAGATCGATGATTGACGGCATAGCTTGATTCATCATAAACAAAATGCGCAGTGCGCCGGCTTTGCGGTTTGACGCACTACGCCACTATAACAGCGCTACCAGAACCAAGAACCACGAACCAGTTGGTACGACTTTTCGAAATCCGTTGCCGGATATGACCAAAGACGAAGGACGAAGTCAATTTGGCAATCCGTCCTTTGTCGACCGTTTCATACTAAATTCGGATAAACACTTGCATTTTGTCATTCTGAACGGAGCGCTAGCGGAGTGAAGAATCTCCTTTTGGCAACGCAAAAGATACTGAGCGCAGCGAAGCATGACAATCTAGAAGTAATCATCCGTATTTAGTATCAGTAAGCAGAGCAGAACTTCAACCAAAGCGTGCTAGGCAAAGAACCGATACCCCTGCCAGCCAAGCAGCGCGACAACGGCGAGCAGCATGACCAGCCGCGCCACACGTTGCGCGCCACTATCGGTCAGCTGGCGCAGGCTCGTTTTCGGGCCGGGCGCGGTGTACGCGCGCGACTCCAGCGCCATGGCGCGCTCTTCAACATCGACCAGCGCGCCCACCACCAGCGGGCTGATCAGCGGCACCAGCCCACGAAAGCGGAACAGGCCGCGCTGTGTTTCCAGCCCGCGCGAGCGCTGCGCCTCCAGAATCGCGGTGGCGCGCGCCGACATGTCGGGAATGATTTGCAGCGTGACCAGCAGGATGTAGCCGATGCTGCGTGGCAAGCCGCGCTCGGTGAGCGCGTAGACCAGATCGGCCGGGTGGGTCGTGCGCAGCAGCAGCAGCACCATCGCGCTCATCACCAGCAGGCGCGTGCTGACGATATAGGCGAACAGCAAGCCTTCGCGCGTGAGCGTGAGCGGGCCGAGCGGCAGCGGCGTGGCATTGGCGGGCGGGAAGAGAATACCCTGGATAAGAAAGAGCGAGAAGGCCAGCGGCAGGATAACCCGCAGCAGCGTGCGCAGCAGCGAGCCAGCTACGCCCGAGGCAAAGGCCAGCGCCACAATAAACACAAACAGCGCCAGCGGCCCCCACTCGCCCGGCAGAACGTAGATCGCCACCAGCATCAGAAGCACCGCCGCCAGCTTGGTGAGCGGGTGCAGGCGATGCAGGAAACTATTGCCCGGGGTAAAGCTCGATTGCATAGCGTGTGTGCCGTTCTTGAATTTGCCTGAACCACGGGCGAAGGACGAAAGACGCCATGATGGCTGTCTGTCGTCCTTCGTCATGGTATGAAACGAACCAGCGAGCCGGCGCGTGCACTGGCGATCTATAGCCGGGAGCACAACGGTTGAGCCACAGCGCGCTAAGCAGGACTGGCGAAACCCGGAGTTCTCCATGCTCTCTGTGGCTTAATACTCCCGCACCTTGCCCCAGCGCCGCGAACTGCCTAGCGGCTTGCGACCGCGCCGCTAACCGTGCTGCGCTCGGCCGGGCGCGCGTTCGGGAAGCGCTGGAGCAAGCGCTGCGGCAGCGACTGAATGATCAGGTAGACGATCATAAACGACGTCATTTTGTCGAACGGATCGGAAACCGTGCCCTGCGCAAACGCCGACGCCAAGATGTTGGCGCCGCTGGCGCGGAATGCCGCCACCAGCGCATCCGTGCCGGCGCCAGTGATCCCGCCAAATACATAGGCCGCAATCGGCGCCGACACAATCGCGGCAACCACGCCGGTGACCAGGCCGATCAAGCCAGCGTAGCCGGCGTTCTGCAGCACAAAGTACCCGATTGCCGCGCCAATTGCAATTGCCACCAGGAATACCAGCGGATTCTGTGCAATCAGATCACCGGCGCTTGGCAGCACTACAAACCCATCGGCGTCGGTGGTTTGGCTGATGAACAAAAGCACGAACAATGCCAGCGCTGCCAGAAATACCGCGCCAATCACGGCCGAAAGCCAGCGCGGCGAAGGCCGCTGGAACAGATGCGCGCGCCCGGCAAAGCCGGCGAACAAGCCAATGATTGCGGCCACAGGCGCAAACCACCACGCGGGCGGGTTGATGCCGATGAGTGTCCAGATAATATTCGAAAGCGCGCCGGTGATCAGGCCAACCCACGGGCCGAGCAGCGCGCCGGTAAGCACGGTTCCAATGCTGTCGAGGTAGACGGGCAGCTTGAGCACGGCTACGAGTTGCCCAATAGCGATGTTAATGGCGATAGCCAGAGGAATGAGAGCAAGGGCGGTGCTATTCAGCCCGCTGCGCCGCACGGTGGTCATGGTTCTCTCCTTCGTTGCATTGCGATATGCAGATGCGTCTCCAAGCGCCTGAGAACTTGTGTTAGATTGACACTAATTCGGTGCGAACATTATATCATAATGCTGGAATCCTGCAACCAAATCGAAACGCCTGGTGGCAGCGCTTGAGTGATCGCCCTTCGGCGCGAGGCGCAGAATCCTCGCCCACTGCATCGGCATTGCTTTTTTTTGGGTGTAGACCTTTTCTCTTGCGCTGCACAGAAAACAAAAGTGATCAAGCCGAACTAGCATATCAACATTAAAATTCTGGAGCGTGGCGATAGGTTAGTACTGAAGTTCGGAAACCCAACTTGCCAGAGTGCCTCGCGCACGCCAGCCCGTACTGACGCGCAAAAAAGCCACATCCGCTGGGCGCAGACGCCTTGCTTGCTTGTGCGAAATACTGCCCGGCCCAGCCGAATTCGCCGAATCTATTAAACCGACGTTAAAATTTGACTTGCGCGATTCCAACATTCATGTATAATCGCGCCACCGATGACACACTGCATTCAACCCATCAACCGCCTACAGCCTTGACGCTGTAGCACGTGTAGTTCGTTTGCGCGTGCCTTGTTTTCGCGCGCGCTGGGATGGCCTTGCCGCCATCAGGAGCGTTTGTGTTGCGTCGTTTTATTCTTGCGCTCGTTCTGTG
>LJCR01000527.1 GCA_001399705.1 Kouleothrix aurantiaca | reverse complement strand
GGTGGTGACAGGCGTAACGATTGGGCGCTGGGCGCTGGTGGGCTCGGGCGCGGTGGTGACGCGCGACGTGCCTGAGCATGCTGTCGTGGTTGGCAACCCGGCACGCGTGATTGGCTATGTGAGCGCGGGCGGGGTGCGCTGCGCTAGCCAGGCGGAAGCCCGCGCGCTGAGCGAGGAGGAAGGCAGCGCGGCAGAATAGCATGCCCGCGTCACATCCACAATGAAAACAACACACCCTGCGATCCTGCCGGTCGCACTATTTCTGGCCGGCGCACTTGCGATTGTGCTGGGACTGGGCGCGGCGCGCAGCACGCAGCCCGTTCAGCGCACGCCAGCCCCCGAAGCAGCCAGCACAACGGCACCTGCGAACGAGGCCCCGACTGCAACAGCCGTTGCCACAGCGGTACAAGCTGCCCCAGATCCGGCGTTTCTTGAAACATTTGATGGTAATCCCAGCGCGCCGCAGCCCTGGAAAGCCAGCAACTGGGATGTTACCGTGCACTCACGGGATGTTGGTACGTGGGAAGAGCTTGAGCCTGTGGCGGCGATGCACGGCAGCGACTGCAGCGCACCGCCAAGCACGCATATGGTCAGTTCGTACGACGACGCGGTATTTCTGTGCCGCAACCACCTGATGACGGCGATCAAGGCCGAGGGCTATGGGGTGATTTACCTGACGCCCAACCAGATGGTCGATTTCTCCAGCGGTGAAGCAGTTGTGCGCTTCGATCTTTCTACGCTGCGCACCTCGCAGCGCGACTGGGTCGACCTGTGGATCACGCCCTACTCGGATCAATTGCAGCTCCCACTGGAGGATTGGCTGCCCGACCTGAGCGGCGTGCCGCGCAATGCCATCCATGTGCGCATGAACTCGTTCAATGACGGCACGAACTTCAATGTGTTTGTGATCAAGGATTTTGTGGCGACTGAGCTGCCGGGCCAGAGCTGGGTGGGCTACGAGAGCATGCTCACGCCCGATGCCAAGCGCCGCGACACGTTCGAGCTGCGGATTTCGCGCGGGCATATTCAGTTCGGCATGCCAGCGTACCACTTCAGCTGGGTCAGCGCCGACATGCCTGAACTGGGCTGGGAATGCGGTGTGGTGCAGTTTGGGCACCATTCCTACAACCCAAGTAAATCGGACGGCTGCGGAAGCGTGTGCGAGCCAAATACATGGCACTGGGACAACATCAGCATCAGCCCGGCCCAGCCATTCAGCATTCTGCGCGCCGACCGGCGCAGTGTCGGGCCGGATACGACGGGAAGCGTGAATTTTCCTGCGCCAGCACCACAAGAAGCACACCTGCGATTTGCCGGCATTGGCGTTGCGCTTGAAGTGAGCTTCGACGGCGGCGCGAACTGGCAGGCCGCGCAGTTACAGGCGCAAAAAGGGCTGAACGAGGACCACTTCAAGTCGTACTGGATGCCTGTGCCGGCAGGGACAAGCAGCGTGCAGTTTCGCGGCACGGACTGGTGGGGTGGGCCGTGGCAGGTGCGAGATATTTCGATCTGGGCGAAGTAAGTGCTGTGGGCGGACACAGATGTCTGCGCCCGCCTGCCCCATTCACGCACCAAGCGCGAACGACTGCACGGCCATCGCGCCAATTTCCGCGCCAATCATCAGCGACGAGGTGGCGCCGGGAGAAGGCGCGTTGCGCCCGTCAATAATCGGGCCGTCCTGATGGAAGACAAAATCATCGACCATGCTGCCATCGGGGGCGAGCGCCTGAGCGCGAATACCGGCTGGCCCCGCGACTACACCCTCGGCCGTGACTTCGGGCACAAAGCGCTGCACCGCCGCCACGAAGAGCGCCTTGCTCCAGTCGCGCAGCATTTCGCTCATGCCAACCTGCCAGTAGGAGCGCGCCAGCCGCTGGAAGCCGCGATAGCTCACGGCATCGGCCAGGTCGGGCAGGTTGACATCCCAGCGCCGGTAGCCTTCGCGCCCAAAGGCCAGCACGGCATTCGGCCCCAGCCACATCGAGCCATCCATTTTCAGCGTTGAGTGAACGCCGAGGAAAGGAAAGGCCGGGTCGGGCACCGGGTAGATCAGCGAATTGATCAGGTGGCGCTGCTCGGGCTTGAGGATGTAGTAGTCGCCACGAAACGGCACAATGCGCGGGTCGCGCGGCGCGCCACTGAGCGCGGCCACCCGGTCGGAGTAGACGCCCGCGCAGGTGATCAGGAAGCGGGTTTCGATCATGCCGGCGGGGGTTTCGAGCCAGACGCGTTGGCCGGTGCGGGCGATACGGCGCACTTCGTGGCTGGTGAGCACCTCGCCGCCCAGGGCGCGAATGTCGTCGGCGTAGGCCGCCGCGACAAGCCCGTAGTCGACGATGGCGGTGCGCGGCGAGTAGATTGCCTGCAGGCCGACGGCGTGCGGCTCGATCTCGCGCAGCCGCTCGGGGCCGATCATTTCCAGCTGTGGGATGCCATTCGCCAGACCGCGCTGGTAAAGGTCCTGAAGGCGCGTCTGCTCGTCGGCGCTGGTGGCGACCACGACTTTGCCGCAGACGTTGTAGGGGATGCCGCGCTCGTCGCAGTAGCGCATCATGGCGGCGGCGCCTTGCACGCACAGCCGGGCTTTCAGCGAACCGGGCTTGTAGTACAGGCCCGAGTGGATGACGCCGCTGTTGCGGCCGGTCTGGTGCTGGGCGATGGCCGGCTCTTTGTCGAGCACAACGACGCGCAGGTGCGGGTAGCGCCCCAGCAGCTCGCGCGCGGTGGCAAGGCCAACAATTCCCGCGCCAACGATCGCCAGATCGACCCGCCGGTCGCTTTCTGATCCGGTATAGCTCATGCTTGTTCCTTGTTATTGCTGCGGAAGCTGACACGGTTACGGTGAATTCTGTACCCGTACAATATAACGCCTTGGAGGAGTCTCGGATGCGGCTGCGAATGGGTTCTTTGCTGTGGCTATTACTGGCAGGTTGTGGGTTTGTTGGCTTTGTGATGCTGGCCGGGCGCGTGCACCAGCCCGGATTTACGGCGCAGGATTTCGCGATCACCCAGCAATTTCACCAAGATACGGGCGGCGGACTGGAAACGATTCTGATCGTCCTGGGGGAGTTTGGGCGCTCGATCCTGGTGTTTATTGTGCTGGAACTCGTGGTGTGGCTGGGGCTGCGCCGGCAGTGGCGCGAAATCGTGGCGCTGTTGGCAGTGGCGTGCGGCGCGTTCGCTCTGAATGAAGTTGCGCGGCACGCGCTGGCCGCGCCGCGCATTCCCCTTCACGCGCCGTTCGTGCCGATCCGCGATACTGGCTTCCCGAGCGGGCATGCGATGATGGCAACGGTGCTGTATGGCCTGCTGCTGTGGGCGGCGTTCCCACGCATCCCGCGCGAGCTACGGCTGGTGGCAGCGGTTAGCACAGTGGGCCTGGTGCTTCTGGTATGCTACACACGCATGTTCTTTGGCGACCACTACCTGAGCGATGTGCTTGGCGGC
>LJCR01000526.1 GCA_001399705.1 Kouleothrix aurantiaca | reverse complement strand
GCTAATGATCGGCCGCGACAGGAACAAGCCGCCGAGCGCAAGCGGTATCGAGAACAGCGCGCTCCAGATCAGCGACTGGCGGCCAAGCCGCCCGGCCTGCGTCAGGTCGCGTGCGCCCACTGCCTGGGCCACCAGCACCGAGCTGCCGATCGCCAGCGCGCTCAGCGCCGAGATCAGGAAAAACATCACCTGCAGGCCCGTGCCCACACCGGCGATTGCCACTGCGCCCAGGCCAGCCACCAGCAGGGTGTCCACGATGCCAAGCAAGGTTTCCAGAAAGTTTTCGCCAATCACCGGCCAGGCCAGGCCAAACACGCGCCGTCGCAGCGCGCTTGGCGCAAGGGGTTCACTCGTCATCTTGGGCGACTCTGCCCCGCTGTGCATGTTCAATTGCTCTTCCATTGTCGCCACGCTTTGTTCTCCTGTTCCGGCCCCATCGCCCTTTCAACCCACGGTGTAACCCGCCCATGCTATCCGTTATGGCCGAATTTGCCAACGCCCACATGGGCAAAGTAGCTCAGTCGTTCGACTGATCTTTTTTGAAGGAATGCGTTCTGCTGCGCAAACCCGCTTATTACAACGCGCAAATCCCGCCGATGGTTCTGCCTCCTGCGCGCTGCCCACAGCAGACTGCCTACTGGCGCTCACGCATCGCGACCCGCATCCGAACTCCTCCAAGCGGCGCGCCGGTCGGGCGGTAGACTTGCAGGAGCGGCTGGTTCGGCGCGAGTTCCAGGCGGTAGCGTCGTAGCACGTGCGATGCCAGCGCCTTTATCTCGACCTGCGCAAAATTAATGCCGATGCAGATGCGCGGCCCGCCGCCAAAGCCCACCAGCGCGTAGGGCGTGCGCTTGTGCTCCTCGCGTGGCACCGCAAAGCGGTCGGGGTCGAAGCGCGCCGGCTCGGCAAACACGCTCGGCAGCATGTGCGACGCCACGATCGAGTACATGGCGTACACGCCGGCCGGTACCTCGTAGCCGCCAAACTCAAACGGCTCCAGCACGCCACGCGGCCCTTCGGCCACCGGCGGGAACAGGCGCTCGGCCTCGCTCAGCGCGTTTTCCAGCACTTTCATGCGCTTGATCTCGTCGAGCGCGGGCTCGTCGCGCGTGCCCAGCAGCGCATCTTGTTCGGCCAGCACGCGCGCCATGTAGTCGGGGTGCTGCGCCAGCAGCGCCAGCAGCCACGCGCTCAGGCTGGTCGAGGTTTCGTGGCCGGCCAGCAGCAGAATATTCGTGTGCGCAATCAGCTGTGCGTCGCTCAGCGCCTGGCCGTGCTCGTCGCGCGCCTGCACCAGCAGCCCGAGCACATCGTCGGTCGGGTGGGCGCGGCGCTCGCGGATTTTCGGCAGCAGCATGCCATGCAGTTCGGCCTGAAGCACCGCCATCCGCTCCATGTACTCCTGCTCGCTGGCAACATTCTCGCCCAGCGTCAGCAGCCTGAAAAATAGCTCGCGGAACTGATCGACCTCGGGGCCGGTGCGAAAGCCCACCAGCGCCTCGGCCGCCACGTCAAAGGTGATCTTGCGCGCTTCTTCATAAATATCGACCTCCCCGCGCGCGAGCCAGCTGGCCGTGCGCTCGTGAATGATCCGCTGCATCAGCGGCAGGTAGCGATCCATGTAGCTGATCGCAAAGGCCGGGTTCATCACGCGGCGGTGCTCGTCGTGGCGCGGGCCGTCCATGGTCAGCAGCCCGTCGCCGTACACGTCGATCACGCCAAGAAGCTGGCCCCAGCCCACCCGGTGCGAAAATTTCTGTCGGCTGCCCGCCAGCATCAGGCGGTTCGCCTCGGGGCCGACCATGTACAGCAGGTCGCTGCCAAGCATGGTTTTGGTGCGGAAAATCGGGCCGTAGCATTCGTAGCGCTCGATCATCATCTGCGCATAGCTGGTGGCCATGTCGGCGCTCGGCTCGACCAGTGGAATTTCGTGGAAGGGACGCGCGCTCATACGGTTGCTCCTTTCAGGTGCGCCGCCAGCACGCCGCGCACCGCCCGCTCGACCAGCGGCGCGGCACATGCGCATCCGCCATCGATCCGGTCGGCCATGGTCAGCGCCACCAGGCCGTGCAGCGTCGCCCAGAGGATGATCACCACGTTCTCAAGTTCACCCTGGTTCATGCCCGGCGCTGCCACGTCGCGCAGCGCGTCGAGCGTGAAGGTGTACACGCCATCGGCTTCGGCCAGCGCGCCTTCGGGCAGCGGCACCTTGCTGTCCGAGCAGAACGGCACGCCGCCCAGACCATGCATCACCTGATACATTTCAGGGTTTTCCCAGGCGAAATTCCAGTAGGCCTGTGCCAGCGCCAGCACGCGCGCCTCGGGCGTAGCGGCATTTGCGGAGACGCGTTGCATGGCTTCCAGCAGCGACGCAAAGCCAGTGCGCATCAGCTCCAGCAGCATCGCGTCCTTGCTGGCGAAGTGCTCGTAGATCGTTGGCGGGCTGTACTCCACGCTGTCGGCCACGCGGCGGATCGTCACCGCCTGCCAGCCTTCTTCGCCGGCGATGGTGCGCGCGGCCTGCAAGATGGCCTGGCGCCGCTCGTGCCGCTCGCGTTCGCGGCGTTCTTTTGTGCCCATCGAAACACCTGTGAAATAATCTAACAATGTTAGAAAATATACGCTGATTCGAGCGAAGAGTCAAGTTGTATTCGCAGCGCTCCGACTTTTGGCCGAGCAAGATCAGACTTTCGGCGGAGGGCGCGCAGGCCAATGCCCGCGAAAGGCGCGAGTATAATGCCCCGCACGTGGCGCGCCAGTGTTGGCGGCCCCTAGCGGTCGGCGGTGATCATGCGCAACTTTCGCACGCTGCTGCGCCCCACGAACCTTGAGCAGCGCAACATCCGCAACGTGCTGATCGACGGCATTGGGGTGGGGATTGTTTCGGGTGTGGCGACGTTCTTGTCGGTGTTTCTGGTGCGGCTGGGCGCGTCGTCGTTTCTGGTGGGCCTGCTCACGGCCATGCCCGCGCTCACCGGCATTATTCTGGCGCTTCCGGTGGGCCAGCTGCTCGAACGCCAGCGCAATGTCGTGCCGTGGTACTCGCGCGCGCGGGTGTGGGTGCTCGGTTCCTACGCAATCACTGGCATGATGCCGTTCCTTTTCCCACTCGAACTGGTGCCAGTGCCGATCATTGCCATCTGGGCGATTGCGACTGTGCCGCAGACGATTGTGAACGTGGCGTTTACGATTGTGATGGGCGCGGTGGCCGGCCCCGACCGGCGCTACTACCTGATGAGCCGGCGCTGGTCGATCCTGGGCCTGACGACCGCCGGCACGGTGGCGCTGGCGGGCTGGGCGCTCGATCAGGTGGCGTTCCCGCTGAACTACCAGCTGGTGTTCATCGGCTCGTTTGCCGGCGGCCTGCTCAGCTTCATTTTCTCCAGCCGTATCGACATCCCCGACAACGACCCGGCTGAAGCCGCCGAGGCCGCCAGCGCGGGCCACAGCC
>LJCR01000525.1 GCA_001399705.1 Kouleothrix aurantiaca | reverse complement strand
ACCGCCACCTTTACCGAAACCGCCGCGCAGGTGCCGCTGACGATTTTCGACGCGGTGGTGCCGCCGCAGCTGCCGCCCGGCAACCTGCTGTTTATCGCGCCACCGCGCTCCACCAGCTTCTTCTCGGTCACCGGGCAGATCGAGCTGCCGGCGCTGCGGCCTGTCGCTGGCGACGAGCCACTGCTGCGGAATGTCAAGCTCAGCGACGTGAGCGTGCTGAAGGCGAACCGGATTCAGCCGGGGGCTTGGGCGCGCACGGTGGTGGATGGCGATGGCGGGCCGATGCTGGTGGCGGGCGAGCGCGATGGCCGCAAGATCGTGGTGCTGGCGTTCGATCTGCATAATTCCGATCTGCCAGTGCAGGTCGCATTTCCGCTGCTGCTGTCGAACCTGGTGAGCTACCTCGTGCCGGGCAGCGGTGCCGACGCCGCGCAGCTTGCGCCGGGCCAGCCGCTGGCGCTGCCGGTGGATGCGAGCATCACGGCGGTGCGGATCACCCACTCGGATGGCTCAGTCGTCACGCCTGAGGCCCGCAACGGCCAGGTGATCGACGCCGACACGGGCACGCCCGGTGTGTACGTGGTCGAGCAGTTTCAGGGCGAGAAGTTAGTGGCGCGGCAGCGCTTCGCCGTCAACCTGTTCGACCCGGCTGAATCAGCGATTGGGCCGCAGGCCGAGCTGAAGGTGCCGCAGATAAGCGGCTTGCAGCAGGCCACCACGGCCGAGCGCGTCGGCCGGCAGGAGTTCTGGCGCTGGCTGGCGGCGCTGGCGCTGGTGGTGCTGGTGGTGGAATGGCTGGTCTACCAGCGCAACGGCATCGCCTTCCTGCGGCAGCGCTGGCGCAACTGGCGCGCGCGCCCGGCAAGCTAGAATTTTCGGGTAACCTTGTTGCGAGGTACTGTGACGAAAGACGAAGGACGAGCGGAGTTCAATCTACAATTCTCCTTTGTTCTTCGTTTCTTGTGCCTGCCTGGCAAAAATCGTGAGGCGGTATGCGCAGCTGGCTTGCAGTGATCTTCTGGTTTGCGCTGGGCTTTATTGTCGCTGGCGCGATCCGCCCCGTCTACGAGTGGGCTGTGTTCCGCCCGCTGTGCGCTTCCTATGCGCAAGCGCACGGCGTCGAACACGCCGACGCCCTGGCATTCAGCGACCTGACGAGCCCGCGCGGTACCGGCAAGCGCTTCTGCAATATGACCGACCTGGCAACCGGGTTTCCTGTAAAAATCGAGCTCCAGCTTTCGGCGTTGCAAAGCGCCAGCTTCGAAGCGCTGCGCCTGCTGGAGATTGGGTGCATGGCTGTGCCGGTGGTGTATGGCATTATTCGGGCGGCCCGCGCGATGCCGGCGACGAGTGGCGACAGTCGTTAGGCGGCCCATTCGAGCAGAAGCTGGGTCACTTCTTCATTCAGCCCTGTTTCGCGCACATCAACCAGCCAGGTGCGCCGCCCGGCGCGCAGGCGCTCGGCGGCCCAGGCGTGCGCCTCAGGCGTAAAAGCATCCTCAACCCACGCGACCGGCCCGGCCCAATCGGCAAAGGTGCGCCGCGCCGCCAGTGCTTTCCAGTCAGGATGCCCATCTTCTTCTGGCAGCGCCTCGATCAGCGGGCGTGGCCCCAACCCCCACGCTGCCGCCGCGTCGAGGTTTACCAGCGCGCCCCAGTGCGAGCACCACACAAGGGTGTAGGCCTGATCAAGCTGGGCCAGCCAATCGTTCAGGCCGGGCAGGAGCTTGAACGCAGGCAGGTAGGGCGCGACCTCGGTTTCGCGGGCCAGCGAGCACTGGAAGACGTTGATCACGCCGTCGATGTCGAGCAGCAGCACGGGGCGATGGGCGTCCAATACGAGCGGCGGGCCTGCTGTCATGCTGTTTCCTCCTTCTGCGGCGCGGCGTAGCGCTCCAGCAGGGCGCGGGCGTGGCGGGCAATTGCGTCGCGCAGCTCGGGCGGGGCGTGCACCTCGGCCTCGGCGCCCAGGCCGGCGAAGTAGCGCGCATACCAGGCCAGCTCAGATGGCGGGCAGCGGAACTGCAAGCACCCGCTGCCGCCGGGCTGGCGCGCGATCTGCTGGCCGAGCTGCGGCTCGCTTTCCACCAGCGCCACACCACGTGGAGTGAGCGAGGCACGCACTTCCGGGTGGTCGGGGTGTGAATATGGCTTAGGCGCAAGCCGCGCGGCTGGCACGAAATCGGGCGCGGGCGCGGCCACGCTGCGGATGCGATCGACGCGAAACGTGCGCTCTTCAGCTGGCTCGTGGGCAAAGGCGCGGCAGTACCAGAAGCCGCCCTGCGCGCTGACCTGAAGCGGCAGAATGTGCAGCGCCGACGTGCGCGCCGCAGATTGATACTCCACGCGCAGCCACTCGCCCGCCTGCGCCGCCGCCACTACCCGGTCGAGCCAGGGCGCGCGCTGCTCGCGGCGCGGCGTGTCGATCGCCACCGCGCTTAATAACTGCCCGACCTCGGCAAGCTGGGCGGGTGGCAGCAGCGCGCGCAGTTTCGCCAGCAGCGTGGCGCGCTCGGCGGCAAACGGCGCGTCGGCCAGGCGCGCGATTGACTCAAGCGCCAGCAGCAGCAGGAAGCTTTCGCGCGCGTTGAGCTGCGGCGGCGCGATCGTGTAGTCGAGCGGCAGCGAGTAGCCGCCGCCCACGCCTTCGCGCGCCACCACCGGCACGCCGATCTCACACAGCGCCTGCACATCGCGCAAAATCGTGCGGCGCGACACCTCGAACTGCTCGGCGATTGAGTTTGCTGTGCGCGGGCGCTCCTGCAGCAGCAGCACAATCGCGGTCATGCGGTCGATGCGATTCATGGGCCTTCACCCTTGCGCCACCGGCACGAACAGCGTGTGCCCAGGCGGGCCAGATGCCGGGCCGGGCGGCAGTGTGATCGTCACCATTTTCAGGCGAACGCGCGCCGCCGCCGAGCTTGTGTCATCGCCAAGAAACAGAAAGTTCGGCGTTGTATAAGGGTTTGGCGTGCCGGCAAAGGCCGAATAATCGCGCACCGGCCCGCCGAGCAGCGGCCCGCCCTCGGCGCGCAGCTCATATGTATCGCCGTGGATCGCCAGCTCGTAGCGCGCCAGCGCGGCGGTGTTGTAGCGCGCGCCCTCGGCCTGTGTGAACAGCGCGTCGCTGCCGCCTTCCTGCGCCCACACGCGGTTCTGCCAGAAGCCCAGCTCGATGCCGCGCGCGTCGCTGCCAAGCACAATCACGCTGAAGCCGGCGCGGCTGTTGCGGGTATGTTGCTCTGCAAGCACTTGGAGCGTGAATGTCAGGGTAAAACCGCCTGTGCGGCTGAGCAGCGGCACAGGCGCGGTGCTGCCGAAAAATCCGGCGTGGCTGGCGAAATAGCCGGCGCTTGTTTTTGGCGTCGCGCTGGTGTCGAGCCGCACCGCGCCCGCGTTCATATCCTCGGCCGGCGACCCATTGGCGAAAAGAAAGGCCCAGCCCTGTGCCGAAG
>LJCR01000524.1 GCA_001399705.1 Kouleothrix aurantiaca | reverse complement strand
CCACTGCACGGTGTACGCTTTTCCCTCGATCTGCTCGCTTTGCGGCTCGCTCAGCGGCAGGCCAAACAGCGCCAGATTTTCGGCCTCGCTCTTGCCGCGCCGGCCGTCGAACTCCAGCCCGCTGGCGCGCCACGCCCGCAAGATCTCGCCGCAGACGTTGTGCTGCGTTTCGGGGAAGTAGCGGCAGCCGGGCTGCGCCGCTTCGCTGCGCGCAAAGGTGAAGGGGTCGCGCCCCTGCTGCGCCAGCACGTCGGCGCCAAGGCGGCCAAGCAGCACGTCATACGGGCGCGGGTTTTCGGGATGAATTTCAAGCCGGTTGCGCTCGAAGCGCTGTGCCAGGATGCCCCGCCCTTCAATCATTTCTTCCTGCTGAGGCGCGAGCGGCAGGCCAAACACGGGCAATCCGCCATTCTGCTCCCAGAACTCGCGGATGCGCCCCTCAATACACTGGTTGGTTTCAGCAAAGCAGCGCTGGCTGGTTTGCGCCTGCGCGCTGCCATAGGGTGCTACCGCGAGCATTGCGGCGAAAATCGCAACAAGCACCGCAATGCCTGAAAATCGGGATCGAATCATTTCCATACTCCTCGATGTAAAACAGAACGTTTTTATGGGCACAGCGCCCCGATCGCTTGAACGGGCAGTTCGGCCAACTCCTCCGGCATTGGTCGTGCGATTGCGCTGTTTCACACCTTGAAAGGGGGGCTCGCTTCTGTCTCTATACCCGCAGTATCATGCCTTCCTGGCCCATTGGCGCATACGCAGGCGGGGCAGAACGCGCATGCATGGCGCGGCCCAGTAAGAGAAACAAAGCGACAATGCAAAGAAATGCTTACAGTAATGGGATTTTGTTGGGCGGCCCAAACGCAAGCCGCCCAACATTTGGTGAGCTAGCGACGCCAGCCGCGCGCGCCAGTCAGCTCATTCGAGAGCAGACCAAGCAGCACGCCCGCGTCGCCGTGGCTTTCAAAGCGCGCCCGCTCGAACCATTGCACGATATACGATTGGCCGTCGCTTAATGTTTCAACCTGCGGCTCGGAGATCGGCGCGCCAAACAGTGCCAGGCTTTCGGCGTAGGTTTTGCCGGCCCGCCCATCCAGCTCCAGGCCGTGTGTGCGCCAGTAGCTCAGGAACGGCTCGCACAGGCTGTGGCCGGTGGCCTCGAAGAACACGCAGCCCGGCTTGGCCGCCGTCTTGGGGAAATCGTACCAGCTGCGCCCGCCAAGCTGCAAGATCGCATCGCCCAGGCGGCTGAGCAGCACGTTATACGGCGGCGCGTTTTCGGGGTGCAGCTCGAAGCGGTGGCGCTCGAAATACTGCACGGTATAATCACGCCCATCCTCGCCGCGCTCGGTAAACTCTTCGCTGGTTGGGTAGCCGAAAATCGGCAGGCCGCCGTGCTTGTTCCAGTAGTTCAGGAAGGTGCCGCGCAGCGTGTGGCCGGTTTCCGGGAAGTAGGCCGCGCCATCGCTGGGCGTGCCCACCGGCGCAAACGACTGCGAGGCATCGGGCGCAAAGCTAAAGTTCAGTGTCGCAACGCTGAGGGGCGTGCCGCTCAGCCAGGCTTGCTGCGCATTCGCCACGCCGCCGGCCCCACTTACGGTGACGGTGTACGCGCCGGCGGGCAGGTTATCGAAGCGGTAAAAGCCTGTGCCGTCGGGCTGCGCCTGCTGGCCGCTGCTCAGCGAGACCGTGGTGGGCTGACCATTCTGCCCGCCCGTCACCACGCCCTGAATCGCCGAGCGGCCCAGGATATTCGGGTCGGCGGCGAGCTGCACGGTGCGCAGCAGGTTGAGCCGGCCATAGCCATACTCGGGGTCTTTGCCGGGCGCGCCCTGGTCGTCGGCACCAAGCTCCAGCAGTTCAGCCAGCTGATCGGCGTTCAGCTCGGGGCGCAGGGTAAGCGCCAGCGCCGCAGCACCCGCGACGTGCGGGCACGAGGCCGAGGTGCCATTCTCAACGCCATAGCTATCGCCCTGGTCAGGCCGCCAGATCGTGCTCCACAGGCCCACGCCCGGCGCGGCAATATCGACAAAGCTGCCTGTGGTCGAAAAGCCGGTTACACCGTCGTTGCTATTGGTGGCCGAGACGGCCAGCACGCTTGGGTAGGCGGCCGGGTAGTTGGGCGCATTGCCTTCGGCCTGGCCGTTGCCCGAAGCCGCGATGATCAGCGCATTGCGGTCGTGCGCATACTGCACAGCCTCGCGCATCACGTCGGTGTCCTCGGGGCCGCCCAGGCTCATGCTGATGATGCGCGAGCCCTGGTCAACCGCCCAGCGGATGCCCTGCGCAATAGTCGCGTCGTCGCCCTGGCCGCGGCTGCCCAGCACTTTAACCGGCAGAATTTTGCAGCCCCAGCAGATGCCAGCAATGCCAGTGCCGTTATCGCTACTGGCCGCGGCCACGCCAGCCGTGTACGTGCCATGGCCCTCGTCGTCGCTCGGGTCGTTGTCGTTGTTGTAGAAATCGTAGCCTTGCAGGAGCTTGCCCGACAGGTCGGGGTGCGAGCGCGACACGCCGGTGTCGAGCAGCGCGATGGTGATGTTGCCGCCCGTGGTAATATCCCATGCCTCGTAGGCGTGAATATCGCGCAGCGCCCACTGCTGGGTAATCACCGGATCGTTGGGCGCGCGCATCGCCGTGCGCATGTGGTTCGCCTCGGCGTAGGCCACGCCCGGCTGATGCGCCAGCGCGGCAATGAGCCGGCCAATATTGGTGCTGGCGCCAACGCGCACGCGGTAGGTATTGCTCTTTGCGCCAAGCTCCTGCGCGCCAGATGCCCCGCTGCTGCGGAGCAGTGCGTTCAGCACATCGACATCGGTGCCGAGCGCGCGCCCGGCCTCGGTCAGTGAGGCGCCGGGCTGGAGTTTGAGGATGAGTTCACCGGCAACGGTGCCGGGCTGTAGCTGGGGGGTTGCACCTGCAGCGGCAGGCAGCATAGCAAAAACCAGGAGGCAAATCGGCAGCAGCAAGGCAAATCGCTTCATACAGACACTTTCTTTAGAATGTTCGCGTGACAGACGTTAGGCTTACATGAGCACAAAAATATTTCTACACAAAAAATAAAGATATTTTGGCAGATACGTGGATATACAAATATTGCCCACAAAATAGCCACCGAACGGCGTGCAACCACACTATTTTACTGTACGACATCGAATGGTTGCAAGTGAAGATTTTATAACAAACTTGCCTACGTTTTGTTCCCATAAAGTATAACGCTGGCGCATTCAAAAGAGATGCTGTACTATACAACCCCAATGCCAGCATGTGGGCTGAACCGCGCCCGCTGAGAGAGAGGATGTGCATGGCTATCGTTGTGGTTGGCGCCGGGGCGATCGGCATGCTGGTGGCCGGGCGCCTGGCCCAGGCTGGCCAGCGCGTCGTGCTGCTGGCCCGCCCTGCGCTGGCCGAAGCGCTGGCGCAACAGCGGCTGCGCATCAGCGCCGACGGGCAGGTGCAGGCG
>LJCR01000523.1 GCA_001399705.1 Kouleothrix aurantiaca | reverse complement strand
CGCCCTCGCGGCTGTCGGTGCCGGGCGCGGCGCTCCAGCCCGTGATCACCGACACGCTGCCGGTCAACACAACCTTTGAAAGCTGCGCGATCAACGCGCCCTACACCGGCACATGCTCCCAGCAGGGCGGCGCGGTGGTCTACACACTGAACCAGAAAATCGCCGTCGGCAACAGCGGCAGCGTGCGCCTGCGCCTGCGCACAACCCCGAACGCGCCAGTCGGCCCGGTGCGCAACGACGTGTCGCTGGCCTACCGCGACAACCTGAACAACCTGTTCCTGGCGAGCGGCAACGACATCGACCAGATCACGCCGGCCGATCTGTCGCTGACCAAGGT
Source organism: Kouleothrix aurantiaca (assembly GCA_001399705.1). Classification (GTDB taxonomy): domain Bacteria; phylum Chloroflexota; class Chloroflexia; order Chloroflexales; family Roseiflexaceae; genus Kouleothrix; species Kouleothrix aurantiaca. The sequence continues at coordinate 3,130 of LJCR01000523.1, read as the reverse complement.
AGTCGACAAACCGCAGCCCAACGTTGGCGAGGTCGTGACGTTTGACGTGGTGGTGCGGAATGGCGGCCCCGCCACCGCCACCAGTGTGCTTGTAAGCGACCCGCTGCCCGCCGGGCTGGAATATGTCAGCAGCGCGCCCGCGCAAGGCAGCTACAACTCCCTGAGCGGCGCGTGGCCAGTTGGCACGCTCAACGTCGGCGCGAGCGCGCGGCTTCAGATCAGCGCGCGCGTGCTCACCGCCGGCACGAAAGTCAACACCGCGCAGGTCGCCGCCGTCGATCAGCCCGACCCCGACTCGGTGCCCGGCAACAGCAACCCGCGCGAAGACGACCAGGCCAGCGCCACGGTGCGCCCGCCCGTCGCCGACCTGAGCCTGACCAAAGGCGTCAACAATCCTTCCGCCACGCAGGGCGACGAGCTGATCTACACCATCACCGTCACCAACAGCGGCCCCGACGCGGCCACGGGTGTTGCCGTGAGCGACCCGCTTCCGGCAGGGGTTGAATACCGCGGCGCCACCGCCAGCGCCGGCAGCTACAATCCCGCCGACGGCACCTGGACCATCGGCGCGCTGGCGGTCGGGCAGCGCGTCAGGCTCACGATCACCGTGCTGGTGCTCAGCGCCGACAAAGTCACGAACACCGCGCAGGTGAGCGCCAGCGCGCAGTTCGACCCCGACTCGACGCCCGGCAACAACAACCCCGCCGAAGACGACCAGGCCAGCGTGACGACGCCCATCGCGCCGACGGCGGTAACGCTCAGCTCGTTCACGGCGCAGCGCCAGCCGGGCGGCGTGCTGGTGGCCTGGGCAACCGCCAGCGAAAACGATACCTGGGGCTTCGACCTTTTCCGCAGCGAGGATGGCACCCGCGAGCATGCCACGCGCATCAACCCCGAGCTGATTGCGGCGCAGGGGCGCGGGCAGGGCGGCGCGCGCTACACCTTCCTCGACAGCGGCGCACCCACCGACGCGCCCGCCACCTACTGGCTGGTCGAAACCGAGAACGGCGGCGCGACGCACGAATACGGCCCGGTGGTGGCGCAGCCGCTTGGCCTGCTGAGCGGGTCGCAGGTCTTCATTCCCATGGCCTCGCGCGATGGCGACGGGCCGATCGAGTAGGTTGGCAGGTTGCAGGTTGCAGGTTGCAGGTTGGCGGGTTATAGAGGTGAAAGGGTGAGCGCAGTCGGCGGTTAGCAGTTGGCAGGAACCGACAACCTGCAAACCTTCAAACGCTCCGTGCCTCCGTGGTGAATTTCCTTTCGTCCTTCGTCCTTCGTCCGTCGTCGGTCGTCACGACCTTCCAACTCCAACACAAAAGAGCCGCGTGCACGATGCGCGCGGCTCTTTTGTGTTGGAATGTTTTAGGAAGCGGGCTGATCGTAGCGCCACTGGTAGTAGTGCTGGCCGACGTTGCCCATCTCGACGCGGAAGGCTGGATTGTTGGCGGGGTTGTAGGTCAGCACGCGCCGCTCGAACACCTGGAACAGGATCGGCCGCTCGACGCCGCCGACGTTCGCCTTCACCCAGTACGCGCCCGTGACCGGCAGGCCAAACACAAACAGCGGATCGTAGACCTTGCTGTCGAAATACTGCCCGTTCTCCGACACCACACCCTGCTGGTTCATATAGTCGATAAAAACCTTGGCGACGCCGTGGTTGTTGTCGCCGCGCACCAGTGTGGTTGCCGGGTCGCTGGCGTAGTCGTTGAAGCCGGTGATGCTGCCGTCGGTGTTCAGGAAACCGGTGGCCGGCTTGCCGAGATCGCCGGGGTTGACCTGGCCGGGGTTCTGGTACAGGTGAACCAGGTCGGCGTAGGTTGGGAACTGGCCGGGATCGCCGATCGCCGTGATCGTGGCCGGCGCCTTCTGATCGAACACGCCAAGGCCGTTCTGCTGGCGCCCGGTCATCAATTCGATCGGCAGCAAGCCGTTGGTCACGTACCACTGCGCGTTCTGGTCGGCGGTCGGGTCGTTGATCTCCATGCGGCTTTTGTCGAAGTACAGCACCGCGCGCTTGCCATCCGCTCCCTCCGCGAAGTCCTCGCGTATGATCGGGCTGATCGCGGCTGGCCCCCATGTCCACGAGCGGCCAGTCAGGTGCAGCGCGATCGGCAGGTCCTGGCGATTCCAGAGGCGCTGGAACGCTGGGTTCACAACACCATTTCCCGCGCTGGCGGTTTGTACAAATAGCACTGCTGTAGCTGCCACAGCAGCCAGAGAGCCAAGTATTCGTCGCATTGTTGCGTCTCCTTCTCGATCAAGAACGTTGTTCGTTGCTTCCACTATATACCCACACGAGTGGCAACACTATCACAGGCGAATGGGCGCGCGCTCAACTTACGCTGACAATCTGAGAAGCTTCTGACATTCCTGTTCGCTACGCCCTGCTGTAGTATAGAGCCGATAGTCGCGCACCCCGGGCGCATCGCAATGCGGTATCCGAGTGTGGCATCTTTGTCGCTCGCCCGCGCGGCGGCGGCGCGCACGGCTTGTCATGGCCGATCCGCTCGTCTATAATTGCCGCAGGTACGTACGACACCCTGCCATAAACCATATGCACCGCAGCCTGCATTGAGAGATTCTGGTATGGCGCAGCCCAATAATGTGCCGCCGGCCGCCCCGGCGCAACCGCTCATCCTGCCGCCCGTAGCCACCCGCGCCGGGCGCTACCTGCCACCCGACCTGGCCGGCGACATGGGGCGCGGCGACGACGCCGGCCGCCTGATCGAAGCGTTTGTGCACCTGGCCTGCGCCCGCGCCGCCATCGCTTCCTACCTGCCGCGCACCCTGCTCGATCAGCTCCAGCACGGCGCCGAAAGCCCGGCCCTGCACTGGCTCGACGGCTCGCTGCTGTTTGCCGACCTTTCGGGCTCGACGGCGCTGGCCGAGCGACTGAGCACGCTGGGGCGCGAAGGCACCGAGATGGTGACGGCCTGCCTGAACCAGATCTTCGCGCGCCTGATCCAGGTGATTCACGACTACGGCGGCGACCTGGTGGCGTTTGGCGGCGATGCGCTGCTGGTGTTTTTCGGCGGCGACCGCCACCCGCGCGCGGCCAGCCGGGCGGCGCTGGCGCTACAGGCCGCCATGCACGGCTATGTGCAGGAGGTTCCGGGCATTGGCAGCTTCC
>LJCR01000522.1 GCA_001399705.1 Kouleothrix aurantiaca | reverse complement strand
GTATGCCGCCGCGCACGAGGCGCTTGAGCGCGCGCGCAATGGTGCTGGCCCGACGCTGCTGGAGTGCAAAACCTACCGCCTGCGCCCGCACTCCAACGCCGACGACGACCGCAAATACCGCAGCGCCGAAGAAGTCGAGGGCTGGCGCGCGCGCGACCCGATTGCGCGGCTTGAGCGCTACGCACTCCACAGCGAGCTAATCGACTCTGCCGGGCTTGCCGATCTTCGTACGGCGGTCGTGGCCAAGGTTGACGTGGCGATTGACGAAGCGGAACGCGCACCCGGGCCGCCGCTGGATTCACTTCTTCATCATTTGTATGGTGAGTAGTGCGTAGTGCGTGGTGCGTAGTGCGTAGGCGCTCACCCAACATTGCTTTCAAACCTTCATGCCTTCGTTCTTTCATTCTTGGTGTCTTGGTGTCTTGGTGGTTACAGCTTCTGGAACTTTTCGCTCTTCGTGCCTTCGTGCCTTCGTGGTCCCGTTCTTTCAACCTTCGTGCCTTCGTGTCTTCGTGGTATTCGTAACCCTTTATGTCTTCGCAGTATTCGCCACTCCAAGGGGAGGTTCTATGCCCCAGCTCAATATGATCGAAGCGATTCGCAGCGCGCTGCACGACGAGATGGCCGCCGACGAGCGCGTGTTTGTGCTGGGCGAAGATGTGGGCGTGAAGGGCGGCGTGTTCCTGGCCACCGAGGGCTTGCTGGCGCGCTTTGGCGAGGATCGCGTGGTGGACATGCCGATTGCCGAGGCTGGGATCGCCGGCATGGCGATCGGCGCGTCGCTGCATGGCCTGCGCCCGGTGGCCGAGATCCAGTTTGCCGACTATATTCACCCCGCTATCGACCAGATTTTGAACGAGGCCGCGCGCTTCCGCTACCGCTCGAACGGCGACTGGAGCTGCCCGCTGGTGATCCGCGCGCCATTTGGCGCAGGCGTGCACGGCGCGCTCTACCACTCGCAAAGCACCGAGGCGCTGTTCACCAGCACGCCCGGCCTCAAGGTCGTCGCGCCCTCGACGCCCTACGACGCCAAGGGCTTGCTGATCGCCGCCATCCGCGACCCCGACCCGGTGATTTTCTTCGAGCACAAGCAGCTCTACCGCGGCGCGCGCGGCGAAGTGCCCGAGGGCGCGTACACCGAGCCGCTGGGCAAGGGGGCAGTGCGGCGCGCTGGCACGCAGATCAGCCTGTTTACGTTTGGGCTGATGGCGCAGCACAGCCTGGAAGCGGCGGAAACCGTGGCGGGCGCGGGCATTGATGTGGAGGTGATCGACCTGCGCACGCTCTACCCGCTCGACCGCGAGGCCATTCTCGGCTCGGTGCGCAAAACCGGCAAGGCGCTGATTGTGCACGAGGACAAGCTGACCGGCGGGTTGGGCGGCGAGATCAGCGCGCTGATTGCCGAGCACGCGTTTGAGGCGCTCGATGCGCCGGTGCGGCGGCTGGCCTCGCCCGATGTGCACGCCGTGGCCTTCAACGACGCGCTGGAGGCGCATTTCATGCTCAACCCGGCCAAAATTGCCGACGCGATCCGCGCGCTGGCGGCCTATTGATGCGCTGTTAGTGCGGGAATGGGTGGAAGTTGATAATAGAACTACGCACTACGCACGACGTTTTCACAAAAGAACGTAATGCGTAGTGCATAGCACATTTCTCATTTGCTATCACCGGCACATTCGGTCACACGTGGCCGTGCTTGCGCGTGTACAGGAAATATTTCTCGAAGGCCAGCTTGGCCCAGTGCGCCTGCGGCCCGGGGATAATGAACTCCAGGTGCCGCGCGCCCAGCATATGGTCGCCGAGAATGAGCATGCCCATGTTGCCCGTGTCCATAATACAGTAGGCGTGGATCATTGAGAAGGGCATGGTTTTGTGCTCGCCGCCCTTGATGTCGGCCGCGATGTTCGCCGCCGCGGTTTTCGCCATCACCTCCGAGGGGTAGCCGGTCTTGGGCACGCCGCAGGGCACCGCCGTTTCGCCCACCGGCGGCACATACACGGCCACGCCGGCGGCAAAAACCTCGGGGAACTGCTTGTGGCGGTAGCCGTCGTCGGTTTCGATAAAGCCGTTGGCGTTGCCCAGGCCCGGCGTGTTGCGGATCGCGTCGATGCCTAGGAAGCGCGGGATGATCATGGTGAACTTCGAGGGCAGCACCTCGCCGCTGCCCAGCAGCACGCCGTCGGGCCGCACTTCCTGCACAGTCGCGTCGGTGCGCCAGGTGATGCCCTGCATGCCGAAGAACGTTTCCGACAGGCTCTTGGCGTTGCCCAGCCCGCCAATGCCGAAGTGGCCCAGGAAGGGCTCGGCAGTGACGTAGGTGAGCGGCACTTTATCGAGCAGGTGGTGTTTTTTCAGCTGGTAGCGCAGGTTGAACAGGAACTCGTAGGCCGCGCCAAAGCAGGCCGCCCCCTGCGACGCGCCGATCACGATCGGGCCAGGGTCTTTCAGAAAGCGCTCCCAGGCGTGGCGCGTTTCTTCGGCGTGCTCGATATTGCAGATCGACCAGGAATTCTGCTTCGGCCCCAGGCCCGGCACGCTGGCAAAATCGACTTTCGGGCCGGTGGCGATCAGCAGGTAGTCGTAGGGAATGTCGGCGCCATTGGTTTTCACCAGGCGCTGCTGCAGATCGAAGCCGGTGACATGCGCCTCGACAAAGCGAATGTGGTGCTCGGCGTAGACCGGGCGAACATCAAAGGAAATATCTTTCTTCTCGCGCAGGCCGAATGGATACCAAATCAGCGAGGGAATAAACACGAAATCGTGCGTGTTTGCGACGACGGTGATGTCGTGGTCGTCGCCGAGCAGCTCGCGCAGCTCCAGGGCGCCGGTGTAGCCAGCAAAGCTGGTACCAACTACAACAATACGCTTGCGGTCCATAGCATCCTCCAGTGATGTGCGCCGGCTGCGCGACAGTGGGCTGCCGGGCGAATTTCATACCCCCCTCCCGTATCCCCGTAATTCAGTATAGTGCTCGCGCCAGCTTTGTGCGAAAAGATTTCTTTCTGCCAGGTGAAGGTTTCGTATCTCGCAGGCTCGGCCTGCCACCATCGTTCTAGCGCGGCGCACGGCCGCGAGGGCTGAGGCCTCAGCCAACCGGCCCGCACGCCGGCGCGCTGCTTTCGTTGCTGGCCCCGCCACTGGTGGCGAAGGTCGAAAACACGCGCGCGACGGCGGCGCTGGCGCAGCGCGGGCAGATGATCGCGGCTGGGTTGGTGGAGCTGCGCACCAGTTTTTCGAAGCGCGCGCCGCAGCCCTGGCAGGTATATTCGTAGAGTGGCATGAATTTACTCCTCGTGCGCAGGCGTGGCGGCCGGAAGCTGTGTGAGCGCGCGCCGCAGGCGCTGGCCCACATCCTGCGCCAGGCCGGCTAGGTCAGCGCGCTGCACCAGCGAAAACTGCGTCTCGGGATCGATCGCGGCGACGTGGGTGCTGCCTGCCGCGCCGGCATACACAATCACGTTACAGGGC
>LJCR01000521.1 GCA_001399705.1 Kouleothrix aurantiaca | reverse complement strand
GGGAAGGCCGGGCCAAGCAGGCGGGCAGCGCGGGGGCTTGCAAGCGAAACAGCGTGGGTTGACATTGTATCTGGCTCCTTTGGGGCTAACGATTTCTGACAGGGAATAGCCTAGCATGCAGCTCTCCCGCTGTCGTGAGCGCGCGCCCCTATTTCGGCCGGGACGATCTTCCCGCCCGGCCGGGAACCAGTTCACCATTGCCGTACAGATAGTGTAATTACAAACTCACATGCGCAATGCCCAGCAGCTCGGCCACCTGCGCGAACTGCGCGGCGTTGTGCCCAACCGCCATTGCGCAGTGGTGCGTGGGCGCTTCGGCAAACCAGCGCGCCATGTAGGCGTCGGGGGGCTCGCGGAAGCGCACAGGCGTCTGGGTATTGCCGATCTGCATAATCGGCCCCTTTGTTGCCTCGCCCTCGCCGCTGATCATTTTCAGCCGGCCGTCACCAGTTTGCGTGACGTTCAGCGTCGTAATCGGGCCGGCGCGCACCTTGGCCTCGACCGAGACGCCGCTGCCCTGCTTGCCGTGGTACAAGCCCATGCCGCGCAGCATTGGCTGGCCCTCGGCAATGGCAATGTGGAATGGGCCATCGTGGCCGAGCAGAATCGTCTCGTCGTCGTAGTCGACCACCACAATCTCGGAGTAGCTGCCGCCCACGCCCAGCGTATCGCAAATCTTCATCGCCACCGCCGTCTTGAGGTCGCCCTCGCCCGCGCACGGAATGCCCCGCGCCGTCAGCAGCGAGTGGCCGACGATCGAGCCGGCCTGCACGCGCTCATCCTCCGCGCCGGGCGCGCCATGCACGTAATAGCACAGCGCGTCGAGGTCGAACTCGCGCACCAGCCGCTCCTGCGCAGCCGCCACCCGGCAGGCCCAGTCCATCTGCTCGTCGGTCGGGCGGCGCGCAATCGGGTCGGCGGGCGAGTCGCCGCTGATCTCGAACATGGCCTGTACCTCGTCGCGCTTGGCGGCAATGTCGCGCTCGCTCACGTCGGCCAGCAGGCGCATCAGGTCGCTCATTTCCAGCACTTCGACATGCAGGCCGGTTTGCGCCTGTACCATCGTGAAGTCGCTGTACATGTCGAGCATGCCGCTGTAGGTGTTGCCCAGAAAGCCAAAGCGGGCGTGCTGAAGCGTGCGCTTCACGCCAGCGGCGCGCCCAGCCCTCAATCGCCCGCCACGCGCGAATCGCCTCGGGGCGCTGGTGCGTCACTTCGTCGGCCAGCGAGATCGCGGGCGTGGCATCGAGCCCCAGCAGGCCGTTTACCACGCGAAAGGGCAGCCCGGCGCGGTTGAAGGTGTTGGCGAACTCGGGCACCGCGCAGGCGTTGCAGTGCGCCAGCCACTCGCCGGTGGTCGAGCGCGCATAGTCGATCCGCGCAGTCGGCTGGAGGTTCAGCACCACCACCGGCGCGCGGCAGATCTGGTGCACCGGCAGCACCGCCGAGCTGGTGGTGTAGGTGGCGGCGTGGCAAAACACCAGGTCGACGTTCTGCGCATTGAGCCACTCGCCCGCGCGCCGGCCTTCGCCCTCAGTATCCACCAGCCCGAAGTTCGCGACCTCGGCCCACTGCCCGAGCCGCCGCGCAATATGCGCGCCATAGCCAATCAGCCGCTCGCGCAAGCCGGGGAACTGCTCCCAGTAGGCGCGCAGCCCCACCGAGTACAGGCCAATGCGCGGCTTCTTCGCCGGCTTGAGCGGGGAAAGCAGGGCCATTCGTGCCTCCTTCTTTAAGGGTTGGAAGGTTGGAACGTTGCAAGTTGCAGGTTGTGATAACCGATGACCAAGAAGTGAACCACAGAGATATTACGTTGAAGAACGGGTCGGGCCAAGGACTTTGTTTGGGTCAAAGGGCGTTTTATGCTTGAGTACACCATAGACCACGTGCAACAGCTTGCGCATCACGAGACTGTACAATAAGCTGTGTAAATGGTGAAGCTTTCAACCAGCCAGCATCGGGTATACTCACCCGCCGATACTGGCAAAGGAAAGGACATCACCATGCCACCCAAACGACCGACATTGCCTCACGACAACGAGCCTGAGACGACCAATAGAGAAGACGCGCCTCCATCGTTGCCTGCCCTCCCATCGCTTGAGCGCATCCAGCAGGAGCTCGGCAGCGCAACCGGCCTGAATGACTTCTTCGGCAAAGACGGGATCTTCGCGCGCTTATTTGCTACCACCGTCGAGCAGATGCTTGAGGCTGAGTTGACCGCACATATTGGCTATCCGCCCTATGCGGCTGAAGGTCGCAACTCGGGCAATAGTCGTAACGGCAAGCGTACCCGCGCGCTACGCACTTCAGCCGGCGACACGACCATCACAGTACCGCGCGACCGAAATGGCACGTTTCAGCCCGCGCTGCTCGAACCGTATCAGAGCTCGACCAGCGAACTGGAGGACAAGATTATCGGCCTGTATGCCAAGGGCGTGTCTGCTCGCGACATTCAAGATACACTCAAGCAGCTCTATGGTGTGGAAGTGTCAGCCGCCACGATCAGCACGGTGACTGACAAGGTCTGGAGCCTGGTCGAGAGCTGGCAAAACCGGCCGCTGGCATCACTCTATCCAATCGTGTATCTCGACGCGATCCATCTCAAGCTGCGGCGTGATGGTCGAGTGCAGACCACTGCGGTGTATATTGTTCTGGCGATTGATTTGGAAGGGCAGCGCCACGTGCTGGGTCATTGGGTCGGCGACGGCGCAGAAGGCGCGAACTTCTGGCTGAGCGTGGTGACCGACCTCCAAACGCGTGGCGTGCAGGATATCTTGATCGCCTGTGTGGATGGGCTGAGCGGCTTCAAAGAGGCGATCCGGACGGTGTTCCCGCACACCCAACTGCAGCGTTGCCTGGTTCATCAGGTGCGGTCGAGCCTGAGCTATGTGAGTTGGAAGGACCGCAAAGTGTTCGCGCGGGATCTGCGGACGATCTACCAGGCGCCGACACGCGAGGCGGCCGAGAGCCGACTACTCGAGGTCTCCGAGAAGTGGAGCAGCAGCTATCCGGTAGCGCTGCGTGGATGGGAGACGCATTGGGAAGATCTGTCGACGATGTTCGAGTATGGGCCGGAAATCCGACGGTTGATCTACACGACGAATACGATTGAAGGGTACAACCGGCAGTTACGCAAGGTGACGAAGACGAAAGGTTCGTTTCCGAGCGTGGAGGCAGCGCGTAAGCTCCTGTTTCTAGTCACACGTGAGATCACGCGAAAGTGGACGATGCCGCCACAGGATTGGGCGCGTATTCGCAATCAGCTCGCGATCCGCTTCGCGGGGCGCTTCCCCGCTGAATAGAAACAACAGACTGCCATTTACACACACCACTTGACAGACTCGCGGTGCGCCGCAAAACCTGCTGGATGCTTGTCAGCACCTCGCTGAGCCGCTCACACTGCCCGCGTGCGCTCGCCAAGTCCGCCGCGTGCTCGCGCACCACCTGCGCCGCCTTGACCAGACTGCGCT
>LJCR01000520.1 GCA_001399705.1 Kouleothrix aurantiaca | reverse complement strand
ATACCATAGACCACCGAAAGCCCCAGGCCCGTGCCGCGATCGTGTTCTTTGGTGGTAAAAAACGGCTCGAAGATACGAAGCTGCGTGGCAGCATCCATGCCCACGCCAGTGTCGCGCACCATCAAGCGCACAAAGCAGCCTTCCTCGATCACCGGAAAGAAGCGGCCCGCCCGCGCCGGCATGTGCACTGTATCGGTAGATAGCTGGAGCCGCCCGCCGCCGGGCATAGCGTCGCGCGCATTCACCGCCAGGTTCATCAGCACCTGCTGGATCTGCGCCGGATCGGCCAGGATGCGCGGCAGCTCCGGGGCAAGCGCGAGATCAATCGCCACATCTTCGCCAATAATCCGCATCAGCATGCGCAGCAGATCGCGAATGGTGCTGTTCAGGTCGATCAGGCGGCGCTCGATGGGCTGGCGGCGGCTGAAGGTCAGCAGGTGGCGCGTAAGCTCGGTGGCGTGCAAGGCAGCCTGCTCGATCTGGCTGAGCAGCGGGTGATCGGCCGAGCTGGGCGGGTTGTTTTCCAGCACCATTTGCACATTGCCCATGATCACTGTCAGCATGTTGTTGAAATCGTGCGCAATGCCGCCGGCCAGCGTGCCGATTGACTCAAGCTTTTGCGATTGCAGCAGCTGGTGCTCCAGGCGCTTGCGCTCTTGCCGGGCGCGCTGGCGCTCGCTGATGTCGCGCGCAATGCCCTGCACGCCCGCCGGCTCGCCATCCTCGAAGATCAGGCGCGAGCTAACTTCGACCCACACGCGCTCGCCATCCTTGGTGACGAACTCCAGCTCTTCGGGAATCGCCAGCTCGGCCTCGGAACGCACGCGCAGCAGCTCTTCGGCGCAGAGGTGCAGATATTCTGGCGCAAACAGATCGGCCACGTGCATGCGCAGCAGCTCGTCGGCGGCGTAGCCTGTCAGGCGCTCGCCGCAGCTGTTGACCGACGTAAAGCAGCCATTCAGGTCGCGCGTGTAGATCATGTCGTTGGCGTTTTCGAACAGGTCGCGCCAGCGCGCTTCGGCGCGGCGCAGCGCTTCTTCGGCCTGCTGGCGCTGCTGCTGCTCGTGGCGGGCACGCAGGGCGCGCGCCACCACCGTGCCCAGCCGATGAAGCTGTGTTTTGGCGATATAGTCGGTCAGGCCCGCCTTGAAGCATTCAACAACTTTTTCTTCGCCCAGCGCGTTTGCAATCAGAATAAAGGGCAGGTCGGCGTCGCGCTCGCGCACGGCGCGCAGTGCCCGCAGGCCATTGAAACCGGGCAGGCTGTAGTCGCACAGCACAATGTCGAATGCTTCGCGCGCGAGCACGGCACGAAAGAAATCGTACGTGTCGGCAACTGTGGAACGGCAATGGTAGTCAGCACGATCAAGTAATTCCAGAAAGCGCGCAACGTCGCTTGCATTCTGCTCGACAATTAAAACGTGTAGCTCAGAAGCCATATTTTTTATCTCGAAATGTACTTTTCAATTGCGCTGGCACCGCCAAACATCCCACAACACATGCAAACTCGCAGGGACGCCACGCCACCGCGCAACCGTGCTGGCCCCTGGCCCGCTGCGCAGTACGTACGCAGAGCTCCCCATCACCCCAAACATTATTTTATTTGAATGCGCGCTGCGGGCGATGACAATGCCCTGGGCGTGAGCATATCGCGAGCGCATGGAAGACCGAATCCTCGAGCGGAGAGCTGGCCAGCCGCTTATGCGCAGGCCAGCAAGCGGCGCAATGCCGCCAGGAAGAATGTGCGTAGCTCCATTACAATGTCAGCTTGCGCTCCTTCACCATGCGCTGCTTGGTTTTCTTGAACAGCTCGTCGTAGTTCATGCGCCCCATGGTAATTTCATATTTGTAGGCTTGCAGCATCTTGTGAATCTCAGCATCGAGCTGCTCTTCAACCATCAGCTCGTCGGTGATGATCTGCTGCGCGGCCAGGCGGATCTGGCCGTCGTCGCCCTGAAACAGCACGCCATCGATCTCAGCGAGCTGATCGACCAGCGCGGCGGCGAGTTGTTCAACTTTTTCCGGGGAAAGTTTCATAGCTGCTCCTCAGTTTGCTCTCGCTTAGTGTAGGCATGATTGCGCAAGTCGTCAACCGGCGAGAAGTAGGGGTTTGGTACCATTTTCGGGCAAAACGAGTGGTCGAACACAATATGCGGTTCGCAGGTTGCAGGGTGGCGGGTTCGCAGGTTGCATGTTGCAGGTTGCAGGGTGGCGGGTTGCGCATCACAATACCCATCCCCTAACCCCCATACCCTAACCCCCGCGCTGAAAGCGCAGAAGGTTGCCAAGCCCCGCCCGTTCTGGTACACTGCCCGGCGCCCGCGCGTTGGCGCGGCAGCGCAACAGCAAGCGGTTAGTATGGAACACGCCGAATATGAAGTGATGGCGGCGGTAGAAGATCGCCACTGGTGGTATGGCGGCATGCGCGCCATCAGCGCGGCCCTGCTCGACGAAGCCTTCGCCGGCCGCCACGATCTCGCAATTCTCGACGCGGGCTGCGGCACGGGCGGCAATGCGCGCTTTTTGCAGCGCTACGGCCGCGTGGCCGGCATCGACCTGGCGGCCGACGCGCTGGTGCTGGGCGGGCCGCGCGTGCCGGGCGCGCTGGCGCAGGCCTCTGTGCTCGATCTGCCCTTTGCCGACAGCTCGTTCGACCTGGTGACCTCGTTCGATGTGCTCTACCACCGCGCCGTGCCCGACGAAGCGCGCGCCCTGCGCGAGGTGCGCCGCGTGCTCAAGCCCGGCGGCCGCCTGCTCATCCGCCTGCCCGCCTACGAGTTTCTGCGCAGCAAGCACGACCGGGCGGTGCACACGCGCCGCCGCTACACCGTCGCCAGCGCGCGCGAGCTGATCGCGGCGGGCGGGCTCCATGTCGAGCGCTGCTCGTATATCAACACGCTGCTCTTCCCCATCCCGCTGGCGCAGCGCCTGCTCGAACGCGCGCTGCCCACACTCGAGCGCGACGACTCCGACCTGGCGCTGCCCGCGCCGCTGGTGAACGAGGCGCTGCGCTGGCCGCTCGCCACCGAGGCGGCATGGCTGGCGCACGGCGGCACCTTCCCGATCGGCCTTTCGATTATTATGCGCGCGCGCCGGCCCGGCGCGCAGCTGTGGGGAAATACTATGCTTGAGCAAGCCCTTGATGGCGTATCGAAGAACCCGCAGGCGTGGAACATCCTGCGCCGCGTGGTCGAGGCCGGCTTTCATGGCGAAAAAGAAGTGATCACGCGCGAGCTCGACCCCTGGCGCGATGTCGGCCAGCGCGAGTTTCTCGATTTTGGCTGCGGCACCGGCGAGTTTGCGCCCTGCTTCCCGCCCGCCCACTATACCGGCGTGGATCTGGCCAGCTACTATGTGCGCTTTGCCGGCCGGAACCACCCCGGTCGCTTTGCAGTGGCCAGCGGCGCGGCGATTGGCCTTGCGCCAGCCCAGTTCGATGCCTCGCTGGTGCTGGGCGTGTTTCACCACATGCC
>LJCR01000052.1 GCA_001399705.1 Kouleothrix aurantiaca | reverse complement strand
GTATGGGTCGCTTGGGGGCTGCGACGCTGCCGGCACAGACACCTCGGGCATGGGCGAGGCGGGCAGCTTGCCATTCTGCCGGCCATTGCGCCGAATGCTGGTGGGCTCGGGCAATGCGCGCGTAGCCACCAGGCCACACGGGCGCTCCTCAGCGTTACGCGGACCGGCAAACGGATGCTCGGCCTCGACGCGCGTCAGAATTTCGGCGATGTCGATGTCGGTTAGCTCGTTGCGCAGGATCAGCGCCTCGGCAATCGCGATGACTGCTTCTTTATTTGCTTCCAGCAGGCGCTTAGCGACACGATACTGCTGATCAAGAATACGCTCGACGCGCGGCTTGATCTCGCCGGTTGCAACGCCGCCCATCGCGCCATAGGAGAAAAAGCTATCGTCCATCGCCCAGAAGCCGACCATGCGCGTTGCCATGTCGGTGGCCTGGATCATATCCATCGACACGCCAGCGGTTGTGTAGCCCAGAAAGACTTCCTCGGCGGCATAGGCGCCCAGTGTCATCGTAATGTCGTCGAGAATTTCCTGCTTGTTCGGGATGTGGTACTCATCAATTGGCTTTTGCGCGACAAAGCCGGCGGCGCGGCCGTGGCGCACAATCGTGACCTTGGCGATGCGCTCGCGCTTGATGAGTTTGGCCTGAATGTAGGCGTGCCCGGCTTCGTGGTAGGCAGTGCCGCGGCGCTCCTCATAGGGCAGGTTGCGGATCGGCTGCTTGAGGCCCCACTCGTGCACTTCGCGCGCGGCGGTAAAGTCCCAGTAGTTAATCGCTTGCCGGCCATCGAAATGGGCGTGAATAACCGCCTCGTTGATGACAAATTTGATCGCCACCGGGGTGTAATTGATCGTATCGGAGACCATGCGATCGATCGGCATGGGTTCGGTTTTTACTTTGCTGAGATAGTACGTAAGGACATCGCGCCGCCCCTCGCTGTCGGGTGCTTCAACGATGATCTGCCGGTCGAAGCGACCGGGGCGCAGCAGCGCCTTGTCAAGTGTTTCGGCGAGGTTGGTCGCGCCCATGGTCAGCACGGGCGGCATCTCGACTTTTTTCCTGACCAAACCGAGGTTGCGCAGCAGCTTGCGCAGCGCCTTGACTTCTTGCGGCGGCGGGTCCATCTGCATCAGCAATTCGTTCAGGATGCCGGCGCCCATCATGTTGCCCATCATGCCGCCGCCCATTGCCATGCCGCCGCCGCCGGCCATGTTCTGGCTGCGCGCGCCGCCAATTGCGTCAATTTCGTCGATGAAGAGGATGCAGGCGCCATATTCCTTAGCGAGTTTTCGCGCTTTGCTGTAGAGCATGCGCACACGGAGCGGGCCGACGCCTACGAACATATTCTGAAACGACGGTGCGCTGGCGTAGCCAAACGGCACGCCGGCTTCGGTCGAAATCGCCTGCGCCAGGTAGCTCTTGCCAGTTCCAGGCGGGCCAAGCAGCAGCAAGCCACGCGTGACCTCGCCACCCATGTCTTTAAAGTCTTTGACGCCTTTCAGCAGCGTCACGATGCGCTGCGCGGCCTCGACGACCTCGGGATTGCCACGGTAATCCTTGAATGATACGCCCGTCTCGCCCGGCTTCACCCAGTAGGTGCGGCCGCGGCCCAGGAACCAGAAGATCGCGACAAACTGAATGATCGCCAGCGCGATGGTCAGCGCCATCTGAAAGACAAACATCAGCGCGTCGAGCACCGGGTTGCCTTGCGTGAGCCAGGAAGCCAGCGACGGCGCGAGATAGTTGAAGAACAGATACAGACCGATCACCACGAAAACGATTCGGCGGGCAAGCCGCCATGTTTTTGTGGGCCAGCGATCGAACATCTTGTCGAGCTTCTGGTCGATCTCGCGGTCGAGATCGTCGCGGTAGCGGCGATCCGCAGGTGGGGTATAGGGTTCCAAAGCCATGACAACACTCCGTTTCAACAGGGGTCACGCGGCCAAGACGGGCGAGCTACTGCTGTGTGTTGGTGCCTGCGCCATTTTGCGGGGCCAGCACCGACTCGATCTCGGTGATCTTGCCGTCGGCGTCGGCGTGGAAGATAATTGGGAAGCGCCGCTGCTGATTGCGTACGCGCAGATCGACGGTGTAGAAATACATCCCGCCTTTGTCTTCTTTTACGCCGCCAATATAATCGTAGCGCAGGAATTCCAGCCCAATGTTACGCAAATTGTCGACTTGCGCCTGGAGCGTTGCTTTGGTTGCCCCATTGGCGAGCTGAGACGCCTGATACTGTGTGCTGTAGGCGTCCCACATAATATCGGCGTTGAAGGTTTTCTGGCCCTGAATAAAGGTTTCGACCGCAGCCGCCGGCGGTATTGAGTCGGCGCGCGAGAAGACTGCAGGCGCGGCTTTCGGCCCCCACAGCATAAACGACATCCAGCCAATCACGCCCACCAAGCCGATGACGACCACGGCGAAAAACGCGTACGGCCGCAGCGCGCGCCCGGCAATGACCCCGCCGCGCAGCAAGCGCCGCAAGAGCAAGCGCATGGTTCGCCGGAAGCGAACAAAGCGCCCCACTTTTGGCGTGGTATAGGGAGAAACCGGAGTGGTTGCGTAAGCGGGTGGTGGCGAGTACGTGGGGGTGGCAACGATTGGTTGCTGTGGTTCGCGGTATTCTTCCATACGTCGTTATCCTAACTGAGCGTTGCAGTGAAACGTGCCCACCGCGTACACAAAACGGGCCAGACGTACCAGGTTGGGGAGGCTAGCTTTTGTAGACTGAAGTATACTGGATTGAAGATCGAATCGCAACGGATCCTGAATAAGCATACGATGAGAACACAGGCTTTGGATGCATGGCAAAGCGCTCTACGCGGTTGGCGAAGGCGCGATTCTATGGCGCTGCTGGTGCTGCTGATCTATGGGCTGATTGCTGCCGCGACGCAGCTGGGCTGGCAAATTGGCGGCCAGGGTCCCGACCCGGTGTGGGCGGCAGCGCAGGAGCGGGGCACCTTGCGCGTGGCGGTCGAGTTCGGCTACTACCCGTTTTCATGGCTTCGGAATGGCGAGCCGAGCGGCTACGATATTGACCTGGCGCGGGCGGTCGCGCAAGAGCTGGGCTTGCGCGCTGAATTTGTGCCAAGCAACCTCGACTCGATCTACGACGATCTTTCCACTCATAAGGCTGACATTGCGGCCTCGGCCTTGCCCTATGCTCCTGAGCAGGGCTGGCGGGCCGGCTTTTCGACGTTTTATTTCAACGCCGGGCTGGTGCTTGTGGTGCCGCAGGGCGCGAAGATCGCAGGCGTTGAGGGGCTGGCGGGCCGCCGGCTCGGCGTGGCGCTCGGCACCGATGCCGATACGTATGCGCGCCAGCTCGCTGCGGCCCATCCTGGCGTCGCTGTGCGCTCGGGCTATGACACGCCGGCTGCGGCCTTTGCCGACTTGCGGCGCGGCCAGCTCGACGCGGTGATTGCCGATAACGCGGCTGCGCTGATCGACCTGGGCCACACGCCCGGCCTGCAAACTGTGGGGCCAGCGCTGACCCTGGAGCCGTATGCGATTGCAATGCCGAGCGAAGCCTACCAGGTACGTGATGCCGTAAACCGCGCGCTGGAAAATTTGCGCCAGGAAGGCTTCTTCGAGCGGAACGGCGCCGCCTGGTTTGTGCAAGCGCCGCCCCGGCCTGCTAACGATCGGCAGTAGGTACAGGCAAGAATGCTGCAGGCGATTTACCCGCCCGAAACCATATACTATCATCGCTCTGGTATGCTATACTACGCAATGTTAAGCGTGTTCATGCAACACAGTGCGCCTTTCGGACGTACCAGATAGCGGCGAGACCGCACACTGGTATCGTGTGGTGCGCACGTTGGGTGTTGTGAAAGGAGTTTGTCCATGGCCGGTGAGGTCAATCTTCGCGCAACGCTGGCACGGCCATATTTGCCGGTCACCGGCACTCCCCAGGTCGCATACCTGCTGATCGAAGCGCAGCCAAGCCAGGCTGTTGCACAGGTGCGCATGCCGGTGAATGTGTGCTTTGTGCTCGATCGCAGCGGCTCCATGAAAGGCGAAAAGATCGATCGGGTGCGCCGCGCGACTGCCCGCGCCCTTGAGATGCTGAACGCGCAAGATCTTGCTTCGGTGGTGATTTTCGATCACCGCACCGAGGTGCTTATTCCAGCTGGCCCGGTGGCAAACCAGCGCGAGCTGCAAGATAAAATTGGCCGCATCCGCGATGCCGGCGGCACCAAGATCGCACCAGCGGTGGAAAAGGGCCTGCGCGAGATCGAGCGCGGCGGCGCGAACGCCATTCGGCGCATGGTGCTGCTGACCGACGGCCAGACTGAGAGTGAAAAAGAATGCCTGCTGCGCGCCGACGACGCCGGCCGCATGGGTGTGCCGATCACGGCGCTGGGCGTGGGCAAGGACTGGAACGAGGATTTGCTGATTGATATGGCGAATCGCTCGGGCGGCACCGCCGATTATATCGACCAGCCCGATAAGATCATCTCGTACTTCCAGAATACGGTGCAGCGCGCCCAGGCCACTGCCATCCATAACGCAAACCTCACGCTGCGGCTGGTACAGGGCATCACGCCACGCGCGGTCTGGCAGGTTATTCCGCTCATCAATAACCTGGGCTATCGCCCGGTATCCGATCGCGATGTCAGCGTGCCGATTGGCGAGCTCGAAAGCGGCAGTGGCCGCACCCTGATGACCGAGCTGCTGGTCGACCCGCGCCCGGCCGGGCAGTATCGCATCGGCCAGGTGGAAATGTCGTACGATGTGCCGGTGCTCAGCCTGCAGGGCGAGCGTTCGCGCGCGGATGTGGTGATGACCTTCACGGCCGATGCGAACCTGAACGCGCAGGTCAACGCGCCAGTGATGAACATTGTTGAGAAAGTGAGCGCCTTTAAGCTGCAAACCCGCGCGCTGCAAGATCTGCAAACGGGCGATGTGGGCGGGGCCACCCAGAAGCTGCAAAGCGCGGTGACACGCCTGCTCAACCAGGGCGAGGTCGAGCTGGCGCAAACCATGCAGCAGGAAATCAGCAACCTGCAGCAGACCGGCCAGCTTTCCAGCGAGGGCCAGAAGACGATGAAATTCGGCACGCGCAAGACGGTGCGTCTGAGCGACCTTGATATTCCCGAAGAGCTGCGTAACCAGGGCAGTTAGGCGGGGCGAAGAACACTGGCAGACACGTAGTCGGGGGTGGCGTCGCCGCTCCCGATTTTTTCATCCTGCGGCGGTTTGACTTTAATAGTGTGTTAAGGCGGGCATGGCACAATTGGGGCGAAACTATGTGTGCCGGCATTGCAGCTGATTGGTTGAAGATGGCGGCGCTGTGGGGTGGTGAATGCGATGATTGCACGATTGGTGCGCCTGTGATTTATTAGTATTTTTGTTCTGCTGGTACTGATCCAGCTTCTGCCGATTGGCCGGCCGACACCGAACCCAGCGACGCGGGCGGAACCTGCCTGGAATAGCCCGGCAACCCGTGCGCTTGCCAAGCGCGCCTGCTTCGACTGCCACAGCAACGAAACGGTTTGGCCCGCGTATTCGTATGTTGCGCCGGTTTCGTGGCTGGTGGCGCGGAATGTCCAGCGCGGGCGGCACAAGCTCAATTTCTCGGAATTGGGCACTACCAGCAACAGCGAACAGGAAACCGACGATATTCCGAAAGTCTTTCGGCGCGGCTCGATGCCACCCAAAGAATATTTACTGCTGCACCCCGAAGCCCGCCTGAGCGCGGAAGAAATGCAGGCCCTTCAGGCAGGCTTGGAGGCGTCGCTGCATTAAGCATAAAACCTGCTCACATATAAATTCCGCGCCCTATTCTCCAGTGCAGAGAATAGGGCGCGGAATTTATATACGAGGCTGGGATTACAGGTGTTCGTTCAAAAAGCGCACGATCTGGTCGGTGTGCTCGTGCACATACAGGTAGCCGCCAAAGCGTTCGGTGCTGGGGTGGCGCACCAGCGGCAGCGCGTTCGGCGTGGCCCAGGCAATGGCCTGCGCGTCGGCAACCGTGCCGAGCTGGTCGCCCGTGCCTTGAACATAGAGCATGCGCGTTTCGCCCAGGTGCTCGGCAGCGCGCACAAGGTCGATCTGCGCTAATGGCGGCCCGCCGACCGCGCGGTAGAGCGGCTCAACGAGATGGAGCATTGCAGGCCCGGACGGGCCGATCACGGTACGCGCAAGGCGTGGCGCAAACACCGCTGGCGACGTTGGCTGCACGGCGATGGCGGCGCGAATAGGCTGGCTGCGCGGGATGCCGTAGATCAGCGTGTTTGCGCCCATCGAAAAGCCGATCGCGCCAATGCGCTGCGGATCGACATCGCGCCGGCGGCGCAGAAATTCTACCGCGCCAATGAAATCGCGCGCCTCGTGCACGCCAAAGGTCACCGGCGGGGCGGAGTCGCTCTGGCCGTGGTTGCGCAGATCGAAGAGCAGGGTGTGGAAGCCAGCCGCGCCAAGCGCCTGCGCCAGCGGCAGGAAATCAATCGTTCGGTCGGGGAGGAGGCTTTGGCCCGCCTGGTTGCCCTGCCGATTCCAAGGCCAGCCGTGCACAAAAACAATCGTGGGCGCGGGTGTGCTCCCGCCAATGGCGTGTGGAAGAAACCAGCCGCGCAGGATTACGCCGTCGCTGGCACCAAACACGACTTCTTCGGCTGCAAGCCCAAACGCCTGCGGGCTGCCCCAGAGCGGCTGCCGCAAACCAGCGAACATCATCCGCGTGAGCGATGCGGCCGGGTAGCCAATTCGGCCTGCCGCGACGCCAAGTGCCAGGCCGAGGGCGGTGGCGCCATTGCGGCGCAAGGATGCACTTGCCATCCACGTTCTCCTTCGTTGCACTGCACAGCAACGCGCAGCCGCACTATCTTACCACAGCACGGAACGCAACAGTGACCTAACGGTGAAGTCGCTGGGATGCGCCAGTGCTAGAGCGTCATTGTTTCAATAATAACTTCGCGGTCGGGCAGGCAAAACGAAAGGCGGTATGTGCCAGGAAGGATGTTATCGAGCACAAAATTGCCCAGCTCGTCGAGCCGGGCGGCCGCTGCCTGTTGGTGCGAATCAAACAGGTATGCAATGGTATTTGTGAGGCTGGCAGGAGGTTCGTCGTGCAGGCGCAGCGAGCCGGTAAGAACGCGGCGATCGGCGCGATTGACAACGGTGCGTACGCCGATTGTGATCTGGAGGTTTTCGGCCTGAAAGGCGTACTGACTGATCTGGTTCTGGCTACGGGACGCTCCATGGAAATCGAAGAGCGGGCTTGAGACGTTTGTTTGTGTGCAGCGCGCGATAATCGTGCGGCCGTTGCCACCTGGTGGCGCCGGGTGATGGCTGGCTGCTTGGCGCCGTGCGTCGGCAGGAATAACATACCACTGCTCGGGTGGGGCAGGGCCAGAGATCGCGTCGGCGGCAAGCTGCTGCAGGAATTTGAGTTCGCGCTTGCAATGCGGGCAGGTTGCGAGGTGGGAATTGAGCTGTTCAGCCTGTGAGGTGCTGAGGATTCCTTCGTGGAAGCCGACAAGCGTGTCGGTTGGCGGGCAAAACATGCGGAAGAACCGTTTGCGTAAAAAGCCTTGCAGCTCGGCGTACTCTTGCGCCCGCCTGGCGCAGTAGCCACACTGGCGTAAATGCTCGTAGATCTCGGGGCTGGCTTCGCCATCGATTGCCGCAATCAGCGTAATTTCGTCCAGCTCGGGCGAACAAATGCATCTGCTCGCGTCCCATATCGGTACCTGCATACAAAACTCCGCTGCAGTATCGGCCGGTCGGTGTTCCTATAATATTGAACGTCGCTCACACCAGATTTTGCGCATACTTTTTCTTAACATCTCAGCAGTTTTTTAACACATTCTCAGGCAAACCACAAGTGGCCGGCATGGGTGCTAGCCGCCTTCTGATGAGCGATCCGCGCCATGAGGCCACACAAGCCGCGAAAAGCGGTTGTCAAAAACGTTACATTTGTCTGCAGAATGAGCACTGGTGGGAAATTTTGGGGCGAAAAAGCGGCGAACCTCACGCACATGCCTGAAGTTCGCCGCTGGCGGGGCGGTGGTGGCCACCCTGCACGCGGGAGAATCTGGTCGCTCGGTAGGCTGCCCGGCGAGAAGGATTAAGAAGCCAGCATGCTGCGCAGCTCGGGGTTGCGGCTGAGCCGCCCCAGCACATTGCGCTTGACGTTATACACGTCGTTGATGCTCGAAAACAGATCCTGGCGGGCCTCGAAAATATCGCACGGTCGCAGTCCCATCACAAACGATCGATACACGACCACGCGCTCGGCTTCGCTGTTGAGCTGCGAGGCAATATAGCCCCAAAACTCTTCGGAAAGCACCCGTTCCATCGCTTCCTCATCCGGCGCCGCCTGCAGCGCCTGCCCGGAAGGCAGCGCTTCTTCCGGCAGCATCTCGGCCCACGACTGGGCGCGGACGCTATCTACTACGACTGAGCCGGCGCAAAGTTGCAGGTAGTGCAGCAGCGCGGCCAGGTTCGGAAACTGCTCGAAGCGCGCCGAGATCGCCTTCCAGAATTTTGTGAAGGCTGCGCCAACGAAATACTCGCTGCTTTCGCCGCTGCTGATGAATGCGCCGCTGCGGCGCACCCAGCTCTCGACAAGCGGGCTGTAGTGAGTATAAATATGTTCCCAGGCCACATCATTCTGCTCGACAATCGCGCGCCGGAACAGCTCGTAGGCGAAGCGGGTATCGTGCTTGATGCCGCGGTAGAAGCGCTCGCTCTCGGCCAGGCTGTAGCGCAGCAGCGCAGCAAGATCGAGGCGCGTCGGGTCGATCGGTTCGCCGTTGGGCGCCTGAATTTCTGCGTAGACTGGCCGTATGGATGGTCGAGCCGTGTGTGTGCGTGCTGCTATCATCGCTTCCTCCTGCAACGCGTCCTGCCTTCATTTCCATGCCGGCGCAACCTGCCAAGCCATGGTTCAGGCGGTATCGATTTGGTACAATTACGCGAATTTTTTTGGCAACGCCGTCGTGGGCTGACAGAACTATTGTAGGGAAGAGGTGAGGCGCTGAGAAGGGTTGGGGATGAGCGAATGATGACAGAGGCTACTATTCGCAATAGTATTTGGCTTTGTAACGCCATGAAGATGAATTTTCGTTCATCTTGGGCGGCGGGCCTGTTATTTCAGACCCTTGCGTAGATCCTGAGCGCGGCGCTCGGGCTGCTCGGTCGCGTAGCGCGCGGCTGCTGGCGCGATGAGCGCGGGCTCGCCCCAGGCGAACCAGTCGTCGGTGGAGTCGTCATTTGGCCCGGCATCCGATTCGAGCGTGAGCGTGATGCTTTGGCCGGCCCAGGGCCGCAGATCGGCCCAGCCCGGCACCCAGCCGCGCACCGCCGTTTCCCG
>LJCR01000519.1 GCA_001399705.1 Kouleothrix aurantiaca | reverse complement strand
CCGACTCGGCAGCAATCTCCATCGCTTTCGACCAGCACTTGCCCGTGTTCTCCATAATCCGCAACGTCCGACTGATCACCAGCGCGCCGTGTTTACTCTCATTCTGGCTCATGCTGCCACCTGCCCGTAGCGCACCCGCATCCGCGCCGCTGTGAGCCGCGATGCAAAGCGCTGCACGTCCGCTGGGTTCGGCCAGGCCCGCGCTGCATCCACGTCGCAGCGCGGGCAGCGGTCGCCCTCGTAGGGGCCGTGCGTCTCACACTCTCCCGGCGCGGCAGGAAGCGGGCCGCCGCCCGGCCAAACCCATGGTCGAAACCATGGGCACAGTCAACGACGCGCTGGGCGAGCTGGCGCGGCTCGACCCGCAGGTGGCACGCGCGGCCGAGCAGGCCAGCGAGCTGCTGTATGCGCTCGAAGACCTTTCGGCGCAGGTGCGTGCCTACCGCGACGCCATGGAGTTTGACTCCTCGCGGCTCGACGCGCTCGAAGACCGGCTGACGCTGATCCGCGATATGCAGCGCAAATACCACGGCTCGATCGACGAGATCCTGACGCGCGCCGTCTCGGCCGAGGCCGAGATCGAACGGCTCACGCACAGCGCCGAGCACCTGGCCGACCTTGAGCAGCAGGAAGCGCGCCTGCTCGGTGTGATTGGCCGGCTGGCCGGCGAGCTTTCGCGCAAGCGCCGCGCCATGGGCGACCAGCTGGCGGCAGCGGTGACGGGTGCGATGCGCGACCTTGCTATGCCGCACGTGCGCTTCGCCGTGAGCCTGGAGCGCCAGCCCGACGCGCATGGCGTGCCCGCCATCGACGAAGCCGCCAACGGCAACGGCTCGGGCGGCGAGCGCTGGGCCTTCGACAAAACCGGCATCGACAAGATCGAATTTCTGCTTTCGCCCAACCCCGGCGAGCCGCTCAAACCGCTGGCGCGCATCGCGTCGGGCGGCGAAAGCGCGCGCCTCTTGCTGGCGCTCAAATCTATTCTGTCGCGCGTGGACGATGTGCCGACGCTGGTGTTCGACGAAGTGGATGTGGGCGTGGGCGGGCGCGCCGGCCATGTGGTGGGCGAAAAACTGTGGGGCATCAGCGACCGCCACCAGGTGATCTGCATCACGCACCTGCCGCAGGTCGCATCGTTTGGCGATTCGCACTACGCCATCGCAAAATCGTTCGACGCCGAGCGCACGCGCACGCTGGTGCAGCGCCTGAGCGACGAGCAGCGCGCCGACGAGCTGGCCGCCATGCTCGATGGCGTGCCGATCAGCGACCACAGCCGCCGCAGCGCGCAGGAAATGCTGGAGCGCGCGGCTGGCTTCAAAACCCAGGCCCAGCGCGACGCCGAGCCAGTCGCAACCGCAAATTAAGCGTATAGGCTATTCAGCTTGACAGGTTTTTGGCCTCAGCATGCCGATTGGCGCGCTCTGCCCGATTCGCCGCTCAGGTGTCACTATTTCCTGCACTAGCGCGCCCCTTCACCCTGTCAGCATGTCACCCATAGAGGAGGCCCCGGTTTGCAACGACAAAGCAGCATTGCCGCGTGGTGCGAGCGTGTGATTGAGGGCGGCTGGCTGCTGGCCCTGGTGCTCATCCCCAGCTACTTTAATCTCCTTTCTTCCCGCCACTTCGAGCCCGACAAGGCCACCTCGCTGCGCGCAATTGTGCTGATCATGGCGGCGGCTGGTATTATTCGCCTGCTGGACCGCGGCGCGCGCCCGGCTGGGACGGCGGCTGGAACAAGCTGGTGGCGGCGCTTCACCGGCGTGCCGCTGGCGCTGCCGACCGTGCTGTACGCGCTGGTGTTTCTTTTCGCTACCATTACTGCGGTGGTGCCGGGAACCAGCTTCTGGGGCTCGTACCAGCGCCTGCAAGGCACCTACACCAACCTCGCGTATATGGGCCTGGCGACGCTGATTGTGCTGACGCTGCGCCGCCGCGAGCAGCTTGAGCGGCTGATCACCGTGGCCGTGCTGGGCAGCCTGCCGGCGATTGGCTATGGCCTGGTGCAGCACTACCAGATCGACCCGCTGCCGTGGAAAGGCGACGTGATCTCGCGCGTGGCCTCGACCATGGGCAACTCGATCTTTGTGGCGGCCTACCTGCTGATGATCGTGCCGTTCGCGCTGTATCGCGCCATCACCGCCTTTGCCGAGGCGCGGCGCGCCACCGAGCCGGGCGATGGTGCCGATTTCGGCTGGGGCGCGGCCTACACGCTGCTGGTGCTTGGCAGCCTGCTGCTGATGTTTGCGGTGACGAAATTCGGCGCGGTGGTGCGCTCGTTCGACACAAGCACGAACGTGCCCGATCTGCGCTACTGGTGGATCTTCCCGTTTGGCCTGATCGTCACCTGCGCGCTGTACATCCTGCCGACGCTGCGCCCGCACACCGCCGAGCGCATCACCGTGGGGATGTGGTGGCCCGGCATTCTGATGCTGGGCTTTGTGCTGCTGCTGGGCCTGAGCTACCTGGCCGGGCAGGCTTCCGGCGCGCAGATCGCGCAGTCGCGCCCGGGCCGCAGCGACACCGACTGGCCGTTCTGGCTGATTGGCTCGTTGGTGCTGGTGGTGGGCGCGTATGCCTTGCTGATGACCCTGCCACGCCGGGCCGCGCCGTCGCGCCGGCTGCTGCAGCTGCAGGGCGTGGGCATGCTGGTGATCACGTTCTTCCTGCTGCTGACGATTTTCTACACGCAGAGCCGTGGGCCGTGGATTGGCGCGGCGGCGGCGCTGTTTGTGTTCTTCACGCTGCTGCTGTGGCGGGCCTTCCGCCACGCGCGCGAGTCGGGCGCGGCGCAGGCCAGCCTGTACCGCAACCTGCTGGCTGGATGGATTGCGCGGGCGCTGGTGCTCGGCGGCTTTCTGGTTGCCTTCAACGTTTCGAATGCGGCACCCTTTGAAAGCCTGCGGCGCGTGCCATATATTGGCCGCCTGGGCACGCTGCTGGAAACCGAAACCGGCACTGGCCTGGTGCGCACGCTGATCTGGCGCGGCGACGACAAGGCCGGCGGCGCGATCGGGCTGATCACATCCAACGCGCTGCGCGCGATCATTGGCTGGGGCCCCGAGAGCATGTTTGTGGCCTATAACAAGTTCTACCCGCCCGCGCTGGCGAATATCGAGGCGCGCGGCGCATCGCCCGACCGCTCGCACGAAGCCTACCTCGACGAGCTGGTGACCAAGGGCGTGCTTGGGCTGGCGAGCTACCTGTTTGTGATCATCAGCTTTTTCGTGCTGGCGTGGCGGCTGATGCAGCGCTCGGGCAACTGGCGCACGCAGGTGCTGTGCATTGCGGGCATGGCGGTTGTGGTGGGCCATAGCGTCGAAGGGCTTACCGGCATCCCAATCGTTTCAACGCTGATGAGGCTGTGGGTGACCATGGCGGTGGTTGTGGTTGGAGGCGCGCTGGCCGGCCAGTATACGATCGGTGCCGCCGAAGCCGCGCCGGAGCCCGCACCCGAGCCGGTTGCAGCGCAGCCCGCCAAAGG
>LJCR01000518.1 GCA_001399705.1 Kouleothrix aurantiaca | reverse complement strand
GGCGGGGGTGGTGATCGTGAGTGTCTGGTCGGTCAGAGCGCGGCGTTTCCTTCTTCTTACCTGCATCGCCGCGCTAGACTAGCATAGGTGTGCCGTGCGGGCAAATAAAATTGCTTCCTATCATCGAATTGTTGGAATGGGCATCGACGTTGGAATGGACGTTGGTGTGCGTGTGGGCGTGAGCGTTGGCAGCGATGTTGGCGATGGCGTGAGCGTAATGGTGACTGCGGGGACGGCAGTTGGCGCGCTTTGCAGTAGTGTATCGATCTCATTCGGCGCAAGTGTTGGTACGGCTTGAGCAGCAAGCAGTTGCTCGCCCAGGCTCAGCATTTGTTCAGTGCTGATTGAGCTATTCTGCGGCCAGAACTCACGCACGGTACCATCTATTGCGGCTACTGCCAGTCGCCAGCCATCGGCATTCCAGAGCGCAGCACTGAGTGGCGTATTTTCGCCAGTTGGTAATGCCATTGGCCGCGCTGAGGCATCCCCCGAAGACCAGATACGCACCATCATATCAACGCTTGTCGTCGCAATTCGCTGCCCATCTGGGCTCCAGTATGCACTATTGACCTGGCTACCAACCTGGAACGTTTGCGACGCTACGCCACTCGTCACCTCCCAGATTCTTGCCGTGCCATCGTCGCTGGCGCTAAGGATACGTTGTCCGCCAAAACTCCAGGCCGAAGTATTGATGTTATCAGTATGACCGTCTATTATTTTGCTGATTGCGCCAGTAACTCCATCACGAATATAGAGCGTTTTCCCAGCGCTGGTTACAAACTGTGTTGCATCAGGACTCCACGCCGCCCAAGTCAGGCGTTCGCCAAGCTTTCCTACAATTACCTCTGCACTGCCATCTACGAGATCCCAGATTCGCAACATACCATCAACACTGGAGGAAAGCAGTTGCCTGCTATCGGGCCGCCACGCTAAGCCCGTAACCTCGCGTGAATGGCCCGATAGTGTCGTGGTTGCTTGGCCATTTGTTGCATCCCAGAGGCTAATCGTTCCGTCGGCATTACCGGCGGCGAAGCGCGCGCCATCGGGACTCCAGGCAATACTCGTTACAACGCTTTCCTGTTCCCGAAGCGGCTGCTTATCGCGCAAGCCAGCGGCACCCTGCGGCGCATTCCAAAGCTCAATTTTGGTTCCGCTTGCGATCACGATACGATTGCCGTCTGGGCTCCAGGCCATACGCACACGCCGTGTATCCGTTCGAACCGGCAAGTGATTAAGCTGTAGCGCTGTATGAAAATCTTCGGCGAGCAACGGATCTGCACTCAAGCTTAGCGCAGCAATCATAAGTTGCAGACGGCGGGCGCGATTGCTTTCTAGCAATGCTCGATCGCGCAGCGCAAGCGCATTAGCTTGATTCCGCTTATCCTCGGCTTGCGCCTGAAGCACTTGCGCCGTCTGTCGAGCAGCTTCAGCCTCGGCTTGTGCAGTGCCAAGAGCAAGCGCCTGCTGCTGAAATCCGTCGCGCGCAATAGCAGCTTGCTCTGCAGCGCTACGCGCTTGCACTTCGGCAGTTGAACGAATCGCAACCTGCGTGCCTAATTCATTTCGCTGTACATTGACTTGACTCAATGCATTGCTCACGCTTATCACAGCGGTAGACCGCAGATTAGCATCTGCCTGTGCCGTTTCTTGCGCAGCAATTGCTGTGGTGCCAGCAATCACAGCAGCAGCCTGAGCAGTGCCACGCGCAAGTGCTAAACCCTCAGCAACTTGTTGGGCATTGACCGCAGTCGACTGTGCTATTTTAGCCTTATCAGCATCGGCACGGCTGGTTGCCTGAGCAGCTACGGCCACTTCACGCTGGCGCTCTGCTTCTAAATAGTTAAAGTATGCATATATACCGGAAATAACAGCGACCGCTAGCACAGCCGCCAGCGCCAGCGCCGCCCGCCGCAAACGCCGCGCCGAACGCTCTTTTTCAGCTGCACGCAGGCGCTCGGCCTCGCTGCGGCGCTCGGCTTCAGCTGCGCGCTCGGCTTCGGCTTCGCTGCGGCGCTGCTGCTCAGCGGCACGCTCGCGCTCAGTTTCGGCAAGTGCTTGGGCCTGCACAGCGCGCAGTTGTTCGGCGGCTGCCAAAGCCCGCGCCTGGACAACTTCCGCTCGCTCGGCAGCCTTCTGGACCGCCTCGTCGGCAAAGCGCGCGCGCAGGCTGGCCCGCAAGAATTCGCGCTCCGCGTCACCTAATTCGTCGGATGGCAGGCGGAGTGCTTCGTCGAGCAGTGCGCCACGCAGCAGTGCGGTTGGGTCTTCGCCAAGGTTCTTCCAGCTTTCAGCCGCCGTCAGTAAGCGCTGCTGGCTGCGCAGGCGCTCGCGTTCTTCTTCCAGCCAATCAACCAGGCGTCGCCAGTTGCGCACCAGTGCTTCGTGCGCCACTTCGAGCTGCTCGTCGGGCGTGCCGGCATCGGTCTGGCGCAGCAGGCGTGCACTGAGCATTCTGCCAACAACTTCGTCAATGCGGTATGCTGCTTCGCCGCCCTGGTAGAGCTGAGCGCGGCGGATGCGCTTGCTGGTGAACTCCAGGCCAGCGCGCGGCCGCACCATACGCAGCAGAATGCGCTGCATCGTGCGTTGCAGCTCGGGCGACAAATCTTTATAAAACGCCTCGGCACTGCGCTCCAGCGCTTCTTTTCCACCGCCGGTAGCCTGATAAATTTCCCAGGTCACGCGGTTATGGTCACGTAATTCCCACAGGCGCAGCAAGGTAAACTGGAGCAATGGCAGCGCGGCATCGTAGCCCAGGATATCGTTGATCAGCGCGTCAACCACACGCGGTTCAATTTTCAGCCCGACCTGGCGGGCCGGTTCTTCAATCGCCTCGCGCAGTTCAGGCGCGCCCATCGGCGTTACGCGCACCTGCGTGCGCTCGAACAGCGACTTAAGCCCTGGCAGCAGCGACATCTTTAGCTCGAAATCGCTGCGCATTGTGACAACAACCGTATGGCGTGGCCCCGAGCTGCGCACCAGGCCGAGAATATTCGCGGCAAAGGCGTCCATCACGGGTTGGCGCGCACCCAGAGTAAATATCTCCTCGAACTGGTCAATTGTAATGAGCGCTGGCTGGCGCGCCAGCGCGCCAACGACTTTGGCGAGATATAGAGGGTCGGCAAGCATGCCCTGCGTCAGGCGTGTTTCCCAATCAATAATGTTGGCTGCGGCAGGGCGCACGGCGCGCGCCAGACTTACGAGTGGGGCCGAGCCAGGAACGAAGGATGGAAAATAGTGCCAGTTCTCGCTGCCGAGCACCGCGCCAGCATGCAAAGCTGGTACCAGGCCGCTCAGCACCAATGAGGATTTCCCACTTCCCGAAGGGCCAACCACCGCCAGAAAACGCTCTTTGCGAATCAGATGAACGAGGTCATTGATGCGATCGCGCCGACCAAAAAAGCGCTCGTGATTCTGTTCATCGAACGCTTTCAGACCCACATATGGTCTTGGCTCCTCGGGCAGCTCGGGCGCGAGCGTTG
>LJCR01000517.1 GCA_001399705.1 Kouleothrix aurantiaca | reverse complement strand
GATCAAGCAGAAAATCCTGCCCAAGCTGCGCGGCGACGACACACCCCGCCTGCGCCGCGCGCTGGTGGCGCTGATCGAGTTGCTGCTGGGCCTGCCGCAGGCGGCGTGGGGCAAGGCCGCCTCGATCGAGCCCGACATGGTGAGCGCCGCACCCTTCCCCGAATCGGCGGAAAAAGTGCGCCGCATGCTCGAACGGCTGGATGCCGACGGCTTCACCGACTTTTATGGTTAGCCGCAAGAATCAAAAAGGCCGAAGCAATCTTCGCTTCGACCTTGCGGGGAACGATGCTGGCCTAGCCGCGTGGCGCGATTGCCAGCCCCTGCATCGCCAGCGCATATTCGATCCCCGACTGGAGGTTTGCGCGCGTCGCCATGCCGGTCAGGTCGGCCCCGAGCTGCACCAGCGTTTGCGCGATCTCGGCGCTGATGCCCACCAGAATGATCTGCGCGCCGAGCAGGCGGGCCGCCCGCGCCGCCATCAGCAGGTAGTTCGCAACGTTGGTATCCACCATCGGCACGCCAGTGATGTCGATAATAACGACATCGGCCTGCTGCTGGCTGATGCCGCTGAGCAGCGTTTCCATCACCTGCCCGGCGCGGTGCGCGTCGAACGCGCCCACCAGCGGCAGCGCCAGAATGCCGTGGTAGAGCGGCATGATCGGCGTCGAAAGCTCGCGGATGTGCGCATCCTGCTGGCGAATAATCTTCTCGCGCACATTTGCGAAAATCTGCGATAGCAGCAGCATCGTGCTGTGGGCAATTGTGTAGGCCGTCCGCAACCACCAGTTTTGCAGCACCGGGTCGTCGCGGGTATGCTCATCGACATATTCATTCAGCTTGTCGATGCTCATAAACACCGCATCAAACATATCGTCGACCTTGGCACCAGCCTCGGCGCGCGCGGGTGTGACCAATTTCCAGTAATCGTTGAAGAAGTGCGGCTCGTCGAGCAGAATATCGTTCAGAAATGCAGTTAAAGCGCCCGTCATCATATGAAGCAGTGTATCGCGCGGGATGCCGGCATATGTGTCCAGCTGCCGCGCCTGTAAATCAACGATGAGGTTTTCGGCAAATACCGGGATATTGTGTGCGAGCGACGATACCAGCTCTTGCTGATTCATGCGGAACGTCCTTGGTTTGATGCTATTGTTCTATGCGCAAGTGGCGCAACAAGTATTATAGTAGAATCGCGCTGTGCTATGAAGATGCGTATGTGATCGAATATTTTACAATATGCAAGAATATTGCGACAGAATGCACAAATATCAGAGGAGAAGCACCAACTGTGGACCAACTCACCACTCTTTCGCCGCTGGATGGGCGCTACCGCCCCGACGTGGCTGCGCTTGAGGCGTATTTCAGCGAGGCGGCGCTGTTTCGCTACCGTGCCCGCGTCGAGATCGAATACCTGATTTTCCTCACCAAGGCGCGCGATGTAAGCTTTGTGCCCAGGCTCGAGGCGCAAGCGGTGGCCGAGCTGCGCGGGCTGTACCGCTCGTTTCGCCCCGAAGACGCCGAGGCGATCGCCGCGTGGGATCGCAAGGTCAACCACGACGTCAAGGCGGTTGAGTACTGGCTGCGCGAGCAGATGGACAAGCTCGGCCTGGGCGCGTGGAAAGAAGCCGTGCATTTCGCGCTGACCTCGGAAGATGTGAACAACCTGGCCTATGCGCTGATGCTGCGCGAGGCGCGCGACCTTGTGATTCTGCCGGCGCTGAACGAGCTTGGTGCGCAGCTCCATGCACTGGCGATTGAACAATCGGAAACTGCGATGCTGGCGCGCACCCACGGCCAGCCAGCCACGCCTACCACCCTCGGCAAAGAGATCGCCGTTTTCGTGACGCGGCTGCGGCGGGCGCATGTCGCGCTAGCCAAGGTCCAGCTCACTGGCAAGCTGAACGGCGCCACCGGCACGCTGGCCGCGCACGCCGTCGCGCTGCCCAGTGTGGACTGGCTGGCGTTCAGCCGCGCCTTTGTGCGCTCGCTCGACCTCGAGCCGGTGCAGCTTACCACGCAGATCGAGCCGCACGACTCGATTGCCGAGCTGTGCGATGCGCTCAAGCGCCTCAACACGCTCCTGATCGGTTTGTGCCAGGATATGTGGCGCTATATTGGCGATGGCTACCTGGTGCAGGCGCCCAAAGCCGGCGAGGTTGGCTCTTCGACCATGCCGCACAAGGTCAACCCGATCGATTTCGAGAATGCCGAGGGCAACCTGGGCCTGGCGAATGCGCTGCTGGAGTTCTTCAGCCGCAAGCTGCCGATCTCGCGCATGCAGCGCGACCTTTCCGACAGCACAGTGCTGCGAAATCTGGGCGTGGCGTTTGGCCACAGCCTGTTCGCCTACCGCCGCGCGCTCAAGGGCATAGGCAAGCTCGGCGTCGACCCGGCGCGCATGCAGGCCGACCTGGCGGCGCACCCGGAGGTGCTGGCTGAGGCGGTGCAGACCATCCTGCGGCGCGAAGGTTACCCCGAGCCGTATGAGGTACTGAAGAAGCTCTCGCGCGGGCGGGCGCTGACGCTCGACGGCCTGCGCGATTTTGTCGATACGCTCGACGTTTCCGACGCGGTAAAGGACGAGCTGCGCGCGCTGACGCCTGAGGGCTACACCGGCCTGGCCGGAAAGCTGGCGCGCACGCTGATCAAGCCGGCTGGCTAACGCGCGTAGTAGGACTCCGGGCCTACTTTCCATATCACCCAGGTACCGCCCGCAAGGGTGTTCTGTTGGCCTATTCCATCGTATAGCGCAGTATGATATTGTTTCTGCAACGCCCCGGTCTGAGGCAGCGCGGTCACCACCAGCACGTGATGGTCGGCCAAGGCACCTCTAGCCGGGGCTTTTGCGTGTGCAGAACCACGGAACCACGGAACCGCAGAACCAAGAACCGCAGAACCCTGTGAGTGTTCAGGGTCTGGGGTTTTGGGATTGGGCAACAACTGAACTGCATGGGGGTTAGGGTCTGGGGTTTTGGGATTGGGCAACAACCTGTAACTTTCAAACCTTCCAACTCGCAAACCTTCAAACCTGCAACCTCGCGCTTCCCGCCTAGCTTTGCGCGGCGGTGCGCTCGTGCTATACTAACCCGCGTTCGCTGGCAGCCGCGATGGCGCGCCGCCGTGGGGTGCCACGCGCGCGCTCGTTGCAAAGGAGCGTTCGTGCGCATCCTGCGCTGGGCTGGTCGCATCTGGACGGGATTGCTGGTAGTTACTGTTGCGCTTGCCGGCGTGCTGCTGGCCTTGCGCGCGGTGATGCCGATCTTTGCCGCGCCGCCCGCACTGCGCGCGGCTATGCCTGCTGAAGGCGCTGCCGATGTCTCTACCCGCGCGCCGATTCAGCTCCAGTTCGATCAGTCGATGAACGCGCGCAGCGTCGAGGCAGCGCTCAGCATCAGCCCGCCACTGGCCTGGAAATCCGTGTGGGATGCCAGCCGCACGACGCTCACGATCTCGCCCACCGAGCTGTTACGCCCCGCTACCGACTACC
>LJCR01000516.1 GCA_001399705.1 Kouleothrix aurantiaca | reverse complement strand
CGATCATTTCGATGTGGCGCGCGGTGAGCGCGGGCGCAGCAATGGCCTGCTGCCGGGCATGCGCCCCGCCGACGGCGCGTGCTATACCCCGGCGGCGCGGGCGGCCTTTGCGGAAGGCAAGCGGCTGGAGCTGGCGCGCTACGAGCGGCGCTGCGCAGGCGCGGCCGGCCTGGAGGAGCTGCCAATCGGCCACCCCTACGTGTTCCAGAACGATACCGAATTCATTGCCGGCTACCTGGAGCTGTTTTTCCGCTGCCCGCATGGCTTCGCCGCTATGAACCCGGCCTTGTTTGGCGGTTTCGCGGCCGTGTTCGGCTACGACCCGCGCGCCGGCTGGGAGGCCGATTTCCCATTTTACCTGAATGAAAACCGGCGCTACTACGCCAGCGGCGTGCAGCCGCCGCGCGCGGGCATAACGGTGCCGCCGACGGTGTGAAATGGGGAAAGGCGGGCGCGTGGTGCGCGCCGCGTGGGGTGGCTAGTCTTCCAGCGGATCGAGCGCGGAGTTCCAGGCCTGCAGGCGCGCGGCGTCGCCGGAGTTGGCGCCAGTGGGGTAGAGACGTTCCATCGCTTTGCGGATGGCCTGCACCTCGGATGGTGACATATCGATCGTCAGCCCGCCGATGGTGAAGGGCATCACCACCTGTTCCGCCTCGGCGCGTGCCTGCCACAGCGCGCGATCGTGCTCAAGCGCGCTGCGCTCGCGCCCGGCTTCGGCCAGGTTGTCGAGCGTTTTTTTGTGGGCACGCACCGTTTCAGCGTGGCGGTGCTGCTCTTTATCCAGCTGGCGCGAAAGTGCCTTGATCGTCTTGTAGGCCTCGCTGAGCTCGTGCTGCAGCAGCGCCACCTCGGGGTTCGACGACGGCAGGAATGGATCGTGGGGCGTGTCGGCCATAGCGCTTTAGATCTTCTGGCCCCGCATGGTGCGGAAGGTCATATAGAGGCTCAGAATGACGTAGTAGACCATATACAGCAGCGAGAAATTCACCAGCAGCATGTTGGGCGTCGGCATCTGGGCAAGAATGATCACAAAGCTCAGCAGCCAAAGCGCGCTGAGCGTCAGGGTTGTAGAGCGGAACGCGACCGTGCGCGTCGGGTAAAGGTAGCGGATCGGCACAAATACCATGATCGACCAGAAGATCAGCACGGCGCCGACCGTCGCGGGCGAAAGGTTCAGCACAATCGCGTAGAAGGCGATCACGTTCCAGTAGCTTGGGAAGCCCAGAAAGAAGTGATCGTCGGTTTTGGCGTCGACGCGGCAGAATTGGTAGCTGGAAGCCAGCAGTGGCAGCGCCGCCATCACCACGCCGCCCACGCCGGCCGGCAACAGGCCCAGCTGCCAGATCAGGAGGATCGGCGCGAACACATAGGTCAGGTAGTCGACAATATCGTCGAGCTTGCGGCCATCGAACCAGGGCAGGGTTTCGCTGACGCGGAAGCGCCGCGCAAGCATGCCGTCGGTTCCATCCACAACCAGGGTAAGAAAGCTGATCCAGAGCGCCTGAACGGCATTGCCCTGAATGGCGGCCAGCACCATCAGGAAGGCCAGCACGGCCCCGCTGGCTGTATAAAGGTGGACGGCAGCGGCGCTCAGCTGCGACCATCGGGATACATTACGCTGGATCATGCTCCTCCTTCGGCAGCGGGCGTGAGCCGCGCCCAGTGACGTGTGGCGTTTGGTAAAAGCGTGCTACTCGCGTTAGTGTACCGCCTCGCTGCCATGCCGTCAATTGGGAACTTCTTCATCGCAGCGCCCGTGGCATGGCGCGACTTAAGGCACCTGCTTCTCGACATTCGGGTCGATCGTAAGCAGCGAGCGGCTGATCCAGCCGGTGATCGTTTTCCCATCGCGCGTGTACGTAACGCGGAACCAGCGCGCGTCCTGCGTTTTCCCCAGCAGCTGCACGGTCTCACCCGACTGCACCTGATCGACTGGCTGGCCGCTGACGGGCTGCTCGCGCACGTTGCCGCCATTCGAAACGCTGGCGGTAAGCAGCGGCGGCTTGGCCTGCGCTTCGGCGGTGGCGGCGCGGGCAGCCACCAGCGTGGCGGTGGCATTCAGCTCGGCCTGCGCGGCGGCGGTGCGCTGCGGAATGGCCGTGGCGGCGGCGGAAGTTGCGGTTGCAATCGCCTGGGCGGCGCGCTGCTCGCGGAAGCCGTTCGCCCACACCCCGCCAGCGCCAAGCAGCGCCAGCACCACGGCGGCGAGCACAATATTAATCAGGGTTCGCAGGGGGCCTCCCCGGCGCGGCGCGTTCGGGGTGAACAGGCGCTCCCAGTCGTCGGGACGAATTTTGCTTGCCACAGTTGCTCCCAATGCGCAATACGGCGGTTTCTACGCCGGCACAGTATAGCATACCCTTTTGCGCCCGGTCGCGCGCGCGGCATTGTACTATGGTCCCTTGTTTTCCCGGTTGGGCGGCGGGGTTTAGGAAGTGCGGTTATGAGGGTTGCGGGTTTGAAGGTTGCAGGTTGCAGGTTTGCAGATCATTGCCAACTGCCGACCGCTACCTGCTAACTGCTCGGTTCTTACCTGTTAGATCAACCCTTGCTCGCGGGCGACGCGCGCAGCTTGGGTGCGGTTGGCGGCGTGGAGCTTGTCGAGGATGGTCGAGACGTGGTTTTTAACGGTGCCCTCGGCCAGCACCAGGCGCGCGGCGATCTCGCGGTTGCTGAGCCCATCGGCCAGCAGGCGCAGCACATCGACCTCGCGCTCGCTCAGGGCTTCGTACTCGGGCGCGGCTGGCGCGTTGCGGCGCGTGAATTCGGCGATCAGGCGGGTGGCAACGCTGGGCTGGATGATGCTTTCGCCGGCGTGCACCTTGCGAATCGCGGCCAGCAGCTCGTCGGCGGGCGTGTCTTTCAGCAGGTAGCCGCGCGCCCCGGCCTTGATACCGTCGAACACATACTCATCGTAGTCAAAGGTCGTCAGGATGATCACGCGCGTGGCGGGCAGCTGCGCGACAATCCGCGCGGTGGCGGCGACGCCGTTGGTGCGCGGCATCTGCACGTCCATCAGCACAATGTCGGGGCGCAGCGCGAGCGCGCGCTCGCAGGCTTCCTGCCCATCGGCCGCCTCGCCGACGACGGTGAAGCCATCTTCGAGCTCCAGAATTGTGCGCAGCCCCTGGCGCATCAGGGTCTGGTCTTCGGCGACCAGCACGCGGATGGGAGTAATTGCCTGGGTCATGGCGCTTCCTTCTGATGACGAACGACGAATGAGTAACGGGAAATGAACCGCAAAGAGCGCAAAGGGCGCAGAGGTTTGGGTTGCAGGTTTGAAGGTTAGCACGTTACAGGTTTGCCAAACTCAACATTCAAACCTGCAACCTGATAACCTGCAAACTCAATGTTCTTCGCCCAGCGGCACGCGCGCCTCGACGAGGGTGCCGCCGCTGCCGGGCCGCGGGCCGACATGCAGCGCGCCGCCGAGCGCTTCCACGCGCTCGCGCATGCCGAGAATGCCGTAGTGCCCGGGCTTGTTC
>LJCR01000515.1 GCA_001399705.1 Kouleothrix aurantiaca | reverse complement strand
GCTGATCATGCGCGAGCCGTTGGGTGGGGCGGCACCACCGGGTACTTTTTTTGATTACGCGCCTATTCACCTGCTGACGACTGCTACGCTGGAGCGGCTGCGTGAAGTCTACCCGGCTGGTACTTTCGATGCGCGCCGTTTCCGGCCCAACATAGTCATTGCGCCTGCTCAAACGGCGGCGGGATTCACCGAGAATAGCTGGCTGGGTCAGACACTCCTGATCGGTTCGGGCTTGCGCCTGCGCACAATCGACCCCAGCCCGCGCTGTATTGTGACCACGCTGCCGCAGTGGGGCCTGCCGCACGACCCGGCGATCCTGCGCACGATTGCGCAGGCGAATGCGGTAGCCAGCATTACCGCAGCGCCAGGTGAGATGTTTAGCGCGGTGGTGGGCATCTATGCTGGTGCGCTCGGCGATGGCGCGCTGCAGGTTGGCGACGCGGTGCGCCTGCTGGGCAGCCCGGCTAGCGGGCAGTAGGCGCACGCTGGTGAGCGACCCGGGTAGCGGTAAGATCGCCAGGCAGCTATACTCCCGGGCGCTGTTCTGTGCGCTGGGCAACGCGTTCCAGGCTCGCACCGGGTTTGAATTATGCGCCCTCAGGAATTGGCCTTGCTGAAAGCATAAAGCCCCTGCATCCGATTTTCATATCGAGGCTGGCTCTGCCGGCCTCGTTTTTTTGCGCCCGCGCGAGTGGTAGAGCCGCAGAAATCTACCGGCGGCTCTACCGTTTGGTAGATACCCGGCTGGGCGGCGACCTGCTATTGTAAACACGTCGAACCAAGCAGGCAATGCACGGCCAGGCATAAAGCAGCGCTTGCAGGACGACGAATTTCGTGGTTCGGGCGCTAAATCTGGCGCACCCGATTCAGAAGGAGCACTCACAATGGCACTGTTTATGGACATCCATGCGCACGTTGAGGGCTTGACCGAGGAAGCTGTTGCGCACGCTCACCAGGCCGACCTGCAAACCCAGGAGAAGTATGGTGTGAAGTACCTGCGCTACTGGTTCGACGAGGGCACGGGCAAGGTGTTCTGCCTGGTCGAGGCGCCTTCGAAGGAGGCCGCCATCGCCGTTCACCGCGAGGCGCATGGCCTGGTTGCCGACGAGATCATCGAAGTGCAGGAAGGTTCGTAGTGCGGGCGCGGGGCCTGGCTGGCACGCCAGCCAGGCCCCATCAGCCGCTGTGCAGACCAAAGAAACCATTACGGAGAAGCAGTGAGCATATGCTCCAGGCGCTCTGCGCTCTGCGCCTGATAATTCTTCTCGCTATAAAGGAATGCTGACATGAAAACGAAAATCGTGATGGCGGCTGCGCTGATCGCCGCGCTGCTAGTGGTGGCAAGCTCGGTGGCGATGGCTGGCTCGGCCGAGAGCAACAAGCCGGCGTCGCTGGTGGCGGCGGTGCGGCAGGCCACTGGGCCATTCAAGGATGTGGAAAAAGCCACGGCTGCCGGCTACGGTATGTTTCACGGCTGCACCAGTGGCGCGCAGGAAGGCGCGATGGGCATTCACTTCGCTAATGGCAATCTGGTGGGCGATGGCGCGATCGATGCCGCGCATCCCGAGGTGCTGATGTACGAGCCGAAGAACGGCAAGCTTGAGCTGCTGGGCGTTGAGTACCTGGTGCTGGCCGATGCGTGGAATGCCAAAAACGACGCGCCACCGGTGCTGATGGGCCAGATGTTCAACTTCGTCGGCGCGCCAAACCGCTACCGCCTGCCCGCCTTCTACGAGCTGCACGTGTGGGCGTGGAAGAGCAACCCCAGCGGTATGTTCGCCGATTTCAACACGCGGGTGTCGTGCGAAGATTTCAATGGCGCCATGGATCACCACTAATTCCTTTCGGCGCGAGCGCAGAGGATGGTTGTAGGGATGGGGTGAGGAAGCGCTGCGTGGCACACTTCCGGCTGACAGCAGGCAATGCCTGTATGGGCCGGAAGTGTGTTTATATTCAGTTTTTAGGATTCGCAATTCAGCTATAGCGAAGAGTAAATCAGTTGAGCCACAGAGCGCACAGAGAGCACTGAGTTTGGTTTTCTTGCTCGGTGATCGCGGTGTTCTCTGGGCTCAATTGTTTGTCCATTGGCCATAGATCACTAGCACGTCCTATAATGATGCGCAAGAAGCAAAGCGATGAAAGGAATTGGCCGCATGGCAAAAGTTCACGCCCGCCCGCAGCGCAGCGTCGGGGAAACGCGCGACGCAGGCTTTCAGATCGGGGTGCGCCGCACGCTGCCAGTGCCAGCCGAGCATCTTTGGGCGCTGGTGGTGTCGGCGGAAGGGCGGCGCATCTGGCTGGGCGCGGGGCCGGATTTCGCGCTGGAGCCCGGCACGGCATACACGCTGGACGACGGCGCGCACGGCGAGGTGCGCGTGATGCAGCCCGGCTCGCATGTCCGGCTAAGCTGGCAGCCGGGCGACTGGCCGCGCGCCTCGACCCTCCAGGTGCGGGTGCTGCCGGGTGGCGCGCACAGCGTGCTGGCCTTTCACCAGGAGCACCTGCCCGACGTGGCGGCGCGTGAGCAGCGGCGGGCGCATTTCGGGGGCGCGGTGGCCGTGCTGCAGGCCCTGCTCGATGCGCGCGGTGCGTAGCAGCGCAGCGGAAGGCCGTACTGGCACGGGCGGCAACACTCACTGGCACATGTTCAGGCTACGAGGCGCGTGCGTAGCCGGCAGCACATGCGGTTGAAACGCCAATTAACCGCTCTTTAATAATTTTGTCTGCGCCTGAGCATCGGGCGAACATTTTTGCGTAGTCGTGCGCGGCGACAGATGCTATGCTTTCCACAAGTTAAGGAACGGTTAACACACTTGTAACGACGACGCCGTTCCACAGCTAAGGAGAGCACACCGAATGCACGCACGCGCCACCGCCCGCAACGCAGCCCGCACGTACATGATGAGTATAACCGCTTGCATCATTCTGCTGAGCGGAGTATGTTTGAGCATTATCGCCTGGCCGGACGCCAGCAGCGCCGCCACCACGAACGCCGTTCTCGTCCAGCCCGCCACCGGCGGCTACCTGGGCAGCGCGCTTGAGCTGGCGCAGCGCAAAACGCTGGCGAGCCAGGGCGTCGAGCCATATAAGTCGGCGATGAGCAACGTCACCAGCTTCGCGAATGGCAAGCTGAGCAGCAGCCCGAAGCCGCAAGAGCCGCTGAACATCACCGGGACGACTGGCGCGTTTGTGGACGACACCGCGACGGCATATGGCCTGGCGCTGGCCTACAGCACCAGTGGCGACGTGAAGTACGCCCAGAAATCGCGCGATTTCATTATGGCCTGGGTGAACACCACCAAGACTACGGTGAATGCCTGCCCCGACAGTGGCTCGTGCCAAACTTCGCTGATTATCGGTCGCGTCGGCCCGGGCTTCGTCTTCGCCGCCAACCTGATCAAGCCCTCGGGCGCGCTTTCCGCCGCCGACGATACCGCCTTCCGCAACTGGCTGCGCACCGTCATCCTGCCTACCGCCTCGACCCGCAACAACAACTG
>LJCR01000514.1 GCA_001399705.1 Kouleothrix aurantiaca | reverse complement strand
TCACCGTACTGCTTAGCGCGATCGAGCGCGGGCGCGTGTCCGGCACGGTCGAGCGCAAGGAGCTGGCCGGCGGCGAGCCGCGCACCAAGATCACGCTTTACGCCGCGCTGATGCGCCCCGAACGCTTCGAGTGGGTGCTTCAGAAAGGAACCGAGCTGGGCGTTTCGGCCTTTGTGCCATTGATCTGCGAGCGCAGCACCATCGCCGACGCCGACGCCCTGAGCGAGCACAAGCAAGAGCGCTGGCGACGCATTATTCGCGAGGCCGCCGAGCAATCGCGGCGCGGCAAGCTCCCCCGCCTCGCGCCAGCCGTGTTGTTCCCGCCCGCCTGCGACCAGGCCACCAAACGCGGAACCGCCCTGCTGCTCTGGGAAGGCGCGGGCGCGCCTTCGCTGCGCCATGTGCTTCATACCACCGTTGGCCGCGCCGCCGATGGCGCGCCCGCCACCCCACCCGCGCAGCCGTTCTCGGTCGCGCTGTTTAGCGGGCCGGAGGGCGGATTTAGCCAGCAGGAATTCGAAGCCGCCAGCCGGTATGGTATGATACCCGTGACGCTCGGCCCGCGCACGCTGCGCGCCGAAACCGCGCCGCTGGCCGCCACGTCGGCCATCCTCTACGACATGGGCGATCTCGAATAACGTTCGACACCTGGCCCGGCATGCGCCACAGCCCTTGGTGTCGCTAGCACCGGGGCTGCGAATGCGCACAAGCACATTGTTGATCATCCAGCGCGGCATTTTCGCCGGTATTCTGCTGTGCGGCGGCTTTCTGGCCGGCTGGTTCAGCGCCATCATCCTCGGCGGGCGCATCCCCTACGACGGCGATTTTGCCGCCTTGTTCGGGCCGGGCCGCGCCGCCAACCAGGGCACACCCGCCGAGCTGCGCACGCAGTTCAACGTCTTCTGGGAAGCCTGGAACCTTGTCGAAGGCGAATTCTACCACCGCGCCCCGCTCGACCGCACCAAAATGATTCAGGGCGCCATTCGCGGCATGCTCGATTCGCTGGGCGACCGCTACACTGTCTACCAGGAGCCCGACCTGGCCGCGCAAACCCAGGATCACATGCAGGGCAAGCTTGGCGGCATTGGCACCTACCTGCGCATCAGCGACGGCAAAGCGTTCCTTTACAAGCCTTTTGTGAACGCGCCCGCCGCCAGCGCTGGCCTGAGGCAGGACGACGAGATCGTCAGCGTCGACGGCACTGCAATCGAGCCGCTGATCGCCGGGCTGGATGTCAACCAGGCCGCCGTGAAAGTCACCACCCTGCTGCGCGGCGACGCCGGCACAACCGTCAAGCTTGGCATACGGCGCGGCCAGAACGCGCCATTCGACGTCACCCTTACGCGCGCCGACATTGTGGTGCCCAGCGTCGACAGCCAGATGCTGCCGCAAAATATCGCCTTCATCCATATCAACGAGTTCAAAACCACTACCACCGCCGAGTTCGACGCTGCATTGCGCGACCTGCTGCCGAAACAGCCGCAGGGTATCATCCTCGATCTGCGCAACAACCCCGGCGGCTTTCTGCAAAACGCCCAGGACGTGCTTGGGCACTTCTACAATGGCGTTGCGCTCTATGAAGACAAAATCGGCCAGGATTTGCTTGAGCTGCGCACCAACGTCAGCTCAAACGACACGCGCGCCTTCGACGTGCCGCTGGTGGTGCTGGTGAACAATGGCTCGGCCAGCGCCAGCGAAATTGTGGCCGGCGCACTGCGCGACCGCCGCGCCAACACCGTCCTGCTGGGCGAAACCACCTTCGGCAAAGGGTCAGTGCAGAATATTCACACGCTTAGCGACGGCGGCAACGCGCGCATCACCATCGCGCACTGGATCACGCCGAACAAAAATGAGATTCACGGCATTGGCATCACGCCGCAGTATCTTGTGCCCTATAGCGAAACACCCAACGACGCCGCGCCCTGCGTGAGCGACCGCAAGCCCGCCGAGGGTGCCAGCACCTGCGCCGACTCGCAGCTCGCCAGCGCGATCACGCTGCTGAGCAGCGGGCAGGCGCCGCCGCCCGTCACGCCCACGCCCAAGCCCTAGTGCGCTTTCAGCGCGGGGATTAGGGGGTGGGGAATAGGGTTTGGTTATTCAAAAGCGGAAGTTCTTTCCTGATTTCCGCGCCGCTTTCCTGATCATGCACTAGCCCGCGACTAGCACGGTGAGTAGAACTTTGAAAGAATCAACTATCATCGTTGGCGGCGGGCTGGGCGGGCTTGCCACTGCCATTCACCTCGCCGCCGCCGGCCAGCGCGTGATCGTGCTGGAAAAAAACGAGCGCGTCGGCGGCAAGCTCAATATTGTGTCCGAAAACGGCTACACCTTCGACACCGGGCCGTCGCTGCTGACCATGCCATGGGTGCTGCGCGACCTCTACGCCACCGCTGGCGCGCGCCTGGCAGACGAGCTCGATCTCGTGCCGGTCGAGCCAACCTGCCGCTACGCCTGGCCCGACGGCACGCGCTTCGACGCCTGGCAGACCATGCCGCTGCTGCTCAACGCCATCGGCCAGATCGAGCCACGCGACGTCGACGGGTTTCTGCGCTTTATGGCCTACACCTCGCGCATCTATGGCGCGGTCGTCGGCCCGTTCCTCACCGACCCGTTCGACAGCCTGCGCGAATTCATCACGCCAGCCCTCATCCGCGACACCTGGAAAATCGACCCGCTGCGCACGGTCGATCAGGCGGTGCGCAGCTTTTTCCACAGCCCCTACCTGCGCCAGATCTTCAACCGCTACGCCACCTACAACGGCTCCTCGCCCTACCGCGCGCCCGCAACCTTTAACCTGATCGCCTACGTCGAATTCGCCGAGGGCGGCTGGTACCTGCGCGGCGGCATGTATACGCTGGCGCGCGCGCTGGAGAAGCTGGCCCGCAGCATGGGCGTCGAAATTCATACAAACACACCAGTCGAGCGCATTATGCTGCGCAACAACGCCGCCTGTGGCGTGGCGCTGGCCGATGGCGAGCGCATCGAGGCCGCGCGCGTGGTGGTGAATGCCGACCCGCGCTACGCCTACACG
The DNA here is from genome assembly GCA_001399705.1 of Kouleothrix aurantiaca. Taxonomy (GTDB): domain Bacteria; phylum Chloroflexota; class Chloroflexia; order Chloroflexales; family Roseiflexaceae; genus Kouleothrix; species Kouleothrix aurantiaca. The sequence continues at coordinate 467 of LJCR01000514.1, read as the reverse complement.
CACCTGCTGCCCACGCAAACGCGCACTGCCGCCCGCCTGAAGCGGCTTGAGCCTTCGTGCAGCGGCTTTATTCTGCTGTTAGGCGTCGACCGGATATACTCGCGGCTGGCGCACCACAACATCTTCTTCAGCGACGACTACCCAAGCGAGTTTGCAGCCATTTTCGATTATCGCATCCCCGCGCCCGACCCGACGATCTACGTCTGCAACACCTCCGCCGCCGACCCCGAGCACGCACCGCCCGGCCACAGCAACCTGTTTGTGCTGGTGAACGCGCCCGCGCTCAGCCCGGCTACCAACTGGGAAGCCGAGGCCGGCGGCTATCGCGACGTGGTTGTGGCGAAGCTCGCGCAGATGGGCCTGCCCGACCTGAACGAGCGCATCGCCTACGAGCGCATCATTACCCCCGACGACCTGCAGTCGCGCTATAATGCGATGGGCGGCGCGATCTACGGCCTGGCCTCGAA
>LJCR01000513.1 GCA_001399705.1 Kouleothrix aurantiaca | reverse complement strand
GTTCCTGAATCTACCCCTCGGATACATCCGAGGGTTTCTGGTGGCAACGCGACGCGCTCTGCGCAGGCTCTCGCACACTACGCTCACGAAGGGCGTTATGCGCTACAACATCCCGGCCCTCACGCGTCAGCGTGCCAACTGCCCCGGCGATCCGCTCCGACCTGCCGCCCACGGGCAGCAGGTGGGCGGCCCGATTGGGACCACCGCTCGCGGATTGTGCTCGCGCCCACGCAGCGAACTGCGGAGCGGAGGTCGGTCTCGATGCCGCCGGGAAGCGCGATTCCGCACCCGCCCAGGCCGTCTGAGCCTGAGCTGCATCGAGCCGCCAGGATGGACCAGAAGGCCCATCCACGGCCACCGAGAAGCGCGCAAGATAGGCCGAAAACACGTCCCGCTGCACGGTGATGCCACAATCACAGCGATGGACCCGCTCGGCCAACGTCTTGCGCATGATAGCGCCGCACAGACAGGTTTGAGAGAGCCGCAGCGACGTCGGGATGATAACCACACGCACGCCGGCGCTTGAAGCCTTACGCGAGAGTGTCGTCACAAACGCCGCCGGGGCTGCCTGTCCCACGGCCTTGCCGAAAGTTTTTTGGAATGATCGATAGCTGTTCCGCTCGATACGGATGTCGTTGCCGAGCCGCAGCAGGTTATTGGCTAGCTGGCCGTGCAGACTCTTGCGATGGGTCGCTTCCTTGCGTCGCGCCTCGGCCAGTCGCCGCTGATTGTCGCGTTGATTGCGGCTGATGCGCCAACGCTTTCGACCTGGGCGTACTCGGCCATCAGGCAAGAAGTTCTCTGGGTTGTTCGCTCGCCGTTGACGGTCAATCCGGCGTTGGATGCGGCGCTGCTGCTGGCGGGATTGCCTCATCGGAGTGGTCAGGTCGATCTGTGCGCCCCAATTGGCCCCAGCGATGCCAAAGGTGCGCGGGCCGGGGTCAATGCCGATCACGCCGTCCCCCACCACGTTGTGTGGTTTCTGGTACGGCCCCCCCGCGCAGACCAATTGCGCGAAGAAACGCTGGCGTCCGTTCAGCGTGCGCCGCACGATCCGCACGCGCTTGATCGGACATGTCAGCGCGTGCGCAATGACCGGATCATCTGCGCTGATACGCGCCCGCAGCGTCAGATCGCCCCACACTACCGCCCCGTCGCGCCAGCGCAGCCCTTGTTTGTTCGTCTTGCCTTCGACGCTGTGGAACTGCCCCTTGCCCTTGAAGCGCGGTCGCCCACGCGTGCCGAACTGATACTGGCGCACGGCATTCCAGGCGCGAGAGGCGATGGTCTGGATGGTATTGGCGTCGAGGTGCTCGCCCAGCCAGGAGCGGCTGAACTGCGTGGCGTAGGCATGCAGGTCATACTCGCGCAGCCGGAAGTGGGCATCCAGCGTCCGAAACGCATCGGGACGGGCCCTCCCGCGCAGCCGCCGCGCCGCCTGAAATCCGCGCGACTGGCGCAGCAGATCGAGCCGCTTCAGGCTTTCGCCCAGCACGGCGTTATAGACCTGCCTCGCGCAGTCCAGGCGGATGCGCAGCCGGCGCTCATCATTGCCGATCAGAACCAGCGGCAGTTCGCAGACGAAGGAGGGCGTTTTGGCGCGCGGCATACGGATACTCGCTCAGATGTTCGGATAATGGTAGTATATCACGAGTTTAGCGCATTGGCAAGCCGCAAACGGCGGTTCGCCCGTAGCTGAAGCCAGGGGCTACTATGCCGACCTATTTGGTGTGGCAATAATGATACTGCTCTGGTGCTGTGCTGCGATACTACTTTACATAATATATTATCCTTATGAATCTGTCAAGGCTGGTCTGCCGGCGAGGTGCCAAAGATTCGGTCAGGTCGGGTAGCAGGACGGCGTTGCCGCCGCCCCGCCCCCTCAGAACGGCACGTGCGAGTTTCCCCGCATGCCGCTCAAGCCTTTCAAACGCCCTTCTCAAGACGCGGTTTCACCACCGAGATGCCTTGGCTGTGGACTTGCCTGTGACAATTGGGATGGAGCAGTACCCGGTTTTCGGCATGGTCGCTGCCACCACGCGATCGCCACACGATGTGATGGTTGTGCCATCCTGTCAGTTCGGTGATCGCCTGCTTGCAGACCGGGCAGATACCTTGTTGGGCTTTCCAAAGGTACAGCAATTTGCGTCGTCCCTTGAGGTTGGCTGCCATCTTCACGCCCAGGCGTTCCTCGAAGTACAGTTCCCAGGCTGGGTCATACGGATTGGCTGCCCCTTGGATTTTCCGGTGCCGTTGGATGGGCGTTCGCACGGCGGTGTATAACCATACTTTCTGCCCTTTCTGGTGTGGTCTGGTTATTTCTCCGAAGAACACCCAGTTCCGCGCACCTCTGGTTCCAAAGTACTTGTGCTTGATCCAGTGTGCGCCTTTCTTGGGGTGTCGCCGTTTGGCCCATCGCCACAGGGCTTGATAGATCGCACGATCAATTGACACAAAGGCCGCCTTGCTTGCTCCATGCCGGTGATAGTTGGCCCAGCCCCGTATCATCGGGTTCAAATGGGCGATCAGTTGTTTGGCTGGAGCCGTTGATTGGGCCTTAATGACCGCTCGGACCTTGGTCAAGAATGTTTGGATGTTCTTTGGTGATGGCGTGCTGAGCAGTTGATAGCGTCGTCCGCGCTTATATTTGCGGATGCGGTGTCCGAGAAAGTCGAACCCGTCCTCAATGTGAGAGATGCAAGTTTTCTCTGGCGAGAGTTTCAACCCACGTTCCCCCAGGAATGCCTCGATCAGCGGTTTGATGGTGTGTTCGAGAAGTTCGTGTGAACTTCCGGTTGCAATGAAGGCGTCCGCAAATCTGATGAGATGAACCTTAGCCGCGCGCTGGTGTGTGCGTGGGAGCGATTGGACGTACTGCTCAAGGTGGTGTTCTAACCCATCGAGCGTCAGGTTCATTAGCACGGTGGAAATTACTCCACCTTGGGGTGTGCCTTGTTCGGTGGGGTAGAGGACGTGTTTGTCAATAAATCCAGCTTTCAGCCATTGTTGGAGGATACGCTTTTCCATAGGGATGTGACTGCAAAGCCATTCATGGCTGATGGTGTCGAAGCAGGCTTGGATGTCGCCCTCCAAGATCCATGACGCTGATGTTCGTTTTCCGAGCACCAGATGACATTGCACAATCGCATCAGCCGTTGATCGTTGGGGTCGGAAGCCATACGAGTTGCGATCGGCGGTCGTTTCGGCAATCGGGTCCAGTGCGAGAAGATAGAGGGCTTGCGTGGCCCGATCGATCATGCAGGGAATACCGAGGGGGCGAAGTTTTCCGTTTGGCTTCACCAGATACACGCGCTTGAGCGGGCGAGCATGATAGCCTCGTGGCCGAAGCGCCTGGATTGCTCGTGCTTTTCTTTCCGGTGTACTCCAGGTTTCCCGGTCTACGCCAGGGGTCCGTTTGCCCTGGTTCTCGGTCACTCGTTTGACGGCAAGGGCTTTGCCGCTAAACGAGCGGGTGAGCAGGCGTTGGAGAGCTTTGACC
>LJCR01000512.1 GCA_001399705.1 Kouleothrix aurantiaca | reverse complement strand
GGCGTAAGGGTTTGCAGGCGGGGTGCAGGTTTGCAGGTTGCGACGACCAGAAGCATCAACCGCAAAGGGCGCGAAGGTTTTGCAGGTTGCAAGTTCGCAGGTTCCAGGTTTTGGTTCTGCGGTTCCTTGGTTCCGTGGTTCTGTGGTTCTCGGTTTCTTGGTTCTCGGTTTCTTGGTTCTCGGTTTCTTGGTTCTCGGTTTCTTGGTTCTTGCTCGGGAGGAAGCATGAGCGATGATCTAGCCCAACTGCTCTACGAAGGCGCGCTGGCCGTGCGCGAAGGCCGCCGCGCCGATGCCCAGGGCTTGCTGATGCAGGTGATCGAGCGCGACGAGCAGAACGAGCAGGCCTGGCTCTGGCTTAGCGGCGCCGTCGACGACCCGACTGACCAGCAGGTCGCGCTGGAGAATGTACTGGCGATCAACCCGAATAACCGCGCCGCGCAGGATGGGCTGGCGCATTTGCAGGCCACTGCCACTGGCCCTACCGTGGTTCCGCCAGCGCCGCCCAGGCCCGGCGGCGAGTGGGTGCCGCCCCCGCCGCGCCCCGCCGACGATGTCGAGCAGCTGGCGTGCTACCAGTGCGGCGCGTCGCTGTACAGCGTGGCGACCTACTGCTGGCAGTGCCATGCGGCGGTACACTGCTGCAACAACTGCGTGTTCCGGCTCGAATCGCGCTGCAAGGAAATACAGGGCCTCACCAGCACCATGGCCCAGGCCAACCGCAACGAGTGCGAGTGGTGGCGCGTGCAGATGTAGAAATGACTGACGACCGACGACCGACGACCGACCACGAACTGGTTGTCAGTGGTCGGTCGTCGGTTGTCAAAATATGCGTAGGGCTTTGCCCATTTTAGAGCGCTGCCATCACCTCGGCGCGGGTGGGCGGGTCGGCGCCCGCGCGCGAGCAGGTGATGCCGGCAACGGTCGCCGCAAAGCGCATGCACTCCACCAGTTGGTCGCCGCTGAGCCCCTCAAGCGCCGCGCGCGAGGTCGCCCCGCGCTCGTAGAGCGCCGCCAGCAGCCCGCCGTTGAATGAGTCGCCCGCACCAACCGTGTCGATCACGCTCACCGGCATGCCTGGCGTAGTAATCGGCTGCGCATCATTCGCGCGCAGCGCCAGGGCACCATCGCCGCCGCGCGTCACCACCACCAGCCGGCAGTGCTGTGCGTAGCTCTTCGCCAGCGCCTCGTCGCCGCGCACATCTTCGATGCTCAGCACCAGCGCGTCGATACGCCCCAGAACGGCCTGGTCAGGTCGCCAGGGCTCGTAGATGATTGGCCCGGGCAGCGGCTCGTCCCAGCGGCGCATCCAGCCTTGTGGGGTTACGCCAAGCAGCGAGTTCGGGAAGGCGAACACAAGCTCCTGCGGCGTTTCGCCCAGAATCGGGCCAAGGTGTACCACCGGCGCATCACGCCACTCTGCAGGAATAGCGTCAAGCGTGATCGGCTGCGACGAGGTGTGCAGGATCTGCTTGCGGCCCTGCGGAGTATAGATATTTTCAAACGTTGGCGGTGTTGGCGAGGGGTGAAAAGCCAGCTCAATCGCGGCAGGCCAGTGGGCGGGCATTTCAGCCGGCGCTGACACAACTGCCACACGCAAGCCCAGGCGGTAGGCCGTCAGCGCCGCATAGAGCGACGTGCCGCCCGGGATCGTCGACCGATCCGGCAGCACGTCGCGCGTTACATGGCCAAGCATTAAATAATCAGGCTTCATCGCTGTCATCTGTCGCTAGGGCAGCTTGCGCCGCCGAGCCAATACTTCATGCCACTACAGACGACTGCTGCAGCCTTAAAGTTACTGTTTCGCAGGGTAGATTACGACCTTGCGGTTTTCGCCCTCGCCACTGCTCTCAGTATAAACCGTCGGGTCGGGGCGCAGGGCCAGGTGAACAATACGGCGTTCATACGCACCCATTGGCTCGAGCGTCAGCGGGCGGCCGCTTTGGCGCACCCGATCGGCCATGCGCCGGGCCAGGCCCTCAAGCGACTCCTGGCGGCGCTGGCGATAGTTGCCAACGTCAACAACCACCTGCGGCCACTTCTGCACTTTGCGGCTGACCAGAAGGTTGACCATGAACTGCACCGAGCGAAGCGTTTCACCGCGCCGGCCAATCAGCAGGCCCATGGCCTCTTCATCGGCACCCTCGACATGCAGCGTAATGGTTTCTTCTGGCTCGCCACGCTGGCCGGGCACCGTGCTGCGCACCGCCGTCACATAGCCATGGATGTCCATGCGCTCAAGCACGTCTTCAAGAATGCGGCGCGCAATCTGATCGACGGTGCCAGCTGCCGCAGGCTCGGGGCTTTCGGTGGCCTCTTCATCATCATCAACCGACGTGACGCGAACCAGCGCCTCTTCTTCTTCGTTGCCGGCTTCCAGCACCTCGATAGCGACCTCGTCGCGATCCTTGCCGAGCTGGGCCAGCGCTAGTTGTATCGCCTCAGCGACCGTACGCGCGCTGATCTCAATGCTCTTCATATATCCCTCATCGTGCGCCGCTCGTTACGAGAATTAGGAGCGGCGCGCTTTTCGGCGGCGTGGATTTTCCTGGTTGAGCTGCCGGCGGACGTCGTTCAGTGCCTGCTCGGTAGCCGTGTCGCTGCTCTCAACCACATCGGCTGAAGCGCCGGCTGCGCCAGCCGCTCCTTGCTCGGTCAGCGGTCGCAGCACATCCCAGAAGCCCAGCTTCTCGCTTGGCGCTTCCTCGGCCTCGGGCGCGCTGCTTGCAGCCGCCTGCGGCGCGGAAGTAACTGGCGGAAGCAGGCCACCAGTGGTTGGCAGGAACGTCAGGTAGTTGGCCAGCGACCCCCAACCCGAAATAACATACTGCTGGATCATCGAAAGAATGCTGCCAATCACCCAGTATAGCACGGCGCCAGCCGGAAAGGTGAAGCCGAGATAGCCAAACATCAGCGGCAGCACCAGCATCGACTGGGTCATTGCCTTCTGCTGGGGATCCTGCACACGCGGCGTCGCCATGAGCTGGACGATCAGCTGAAACACGACCGAAAGCACGCCCAGCACATAAATTGGGTCGGGCTTACCAAGGTCAGAAATCCACAGAAAGCCGCCGTTCAGCTGCGACTGACCGATTTTTTCTGCTACCAGCGTCGCGACATTTGCGCCGTTGTTCGACAGCACGTCGATCATGGTGCCAACCGCGTGGCCAGCCGGCGACGACTGCGTGAGGTGCAGCACGGCCTGATAGACGCCGATAAAGATCGGGAACTGCAGCAACATTGGCAAACAGCCGCCGGCCGGGTTGACCTTGTACTCACGGTAGAGCTTCATGGTCTCTTCGGTCAGCTTCTGCTGATCTTTACCGTACTTGCGCTGAAGCTCCTTGAGCTGCGGCTGCAATTCCTGCATTTTCCGCGTCGACTGGAGCGACTTCAGCGTAAGTGGCAGAATGATCAGGCGTGCGAGGACAGTGAAGAGGATAATTGCCAGGCCAGCTGCGCCCGGGATCCCGGCACCTTTGAACCATGTGTAGAAGGTC
>LJCR01000511.1 GCA_001399705.1 Kouleothrix aurantiaca | reverse complement strand
AGCACGCGCGCGGCCCACGCCGGGTGGTAGGTGTAGTGGCGGTCGAAAGGCGTGTTGGCGGTGCTGTCGCGCAGGTGGGCCTGATGTTCTGCCCAAACCGGGCGCGGGCGGCCAGCCGGTGTGCGGCGCTGGAATGCGCGAAACTGCCGCACAAACTGGGCGTAGCGCAGGGCATCGCGCAGCTGCCGCGTGCCAGGGATGTGCCGAAACTTCTGAATCATGCCGCTGCGCCGTTCTGCTTCACGCTGCTCATTTCTGCCCACTGCGCGCCACGCGGCGCACGCGCCCGATTGCGCGCTGGTAGGTTTGCCGCGCCCGGCCAAGCAAACCGCGCCGCGCTGCCTGCGGCTGGCGCAGTTGCGCCGTAACATAATTCTGGAAATACGTGCTCAGGCCGGCGCGTGCGCTGCCCGGCGCGGAAACGATCACATCTTCCAGCACCACGGTGTAGCGCGGGCCACGCGCATCAAGCGCCTGCGTGACGGCGGCAATATCGGGCCAGGCGCTCGTTTCGTGCGGGCGCGGCGGCGGCGCGAGGAACATGCGCGCGTCGTCGATCAGAATGATGTGGTCGGCGCTGGCCCCCACAATAATCGCGATCTCGTCGAGCACCGGGCACTCGTCGCCCGCGCCATAGGTTGCGCCATCGCTCCAGTGCGCGTCGAGCCAGAAGAGCGCGGGCGCGCGGAGCTGCGGAACGACCTCGGCCAGTTTTTCGCGGGTGTGGCCGAACAGAAAGGTGATCTGCGGCACCGCGGCGTGTGCGGCGACGGCCTGGCGGTAGATCGATTCTGCGAACTCGATTGTAAAGACTTGTTTGAAATAGTTGCTGGCCCAGCGCGCCGTGTTGCCCATGAAGGTGCCGGTTTCAACAAAGGTGCCGATCGCATGCTCGCGCATAAGATGCAGCACAATCGCCTCGGGCGGGCCTTGCCGAATATTTCCCATGCTGTGTTTGCCTTCTGCTCCGCGCTATTCGGCCGGCTCAATCGTATACACGTCGGAGTTCATTAGCAGCCCGCCGCGCGATGGGTTGGCGGGTTGCTCGCCTTCGGCAATCTCGCTGACCGACACATGGCCCAGGCCGGGAACATAGTAAAATGGCCGGCCATAGGTTGAAAGGCCCACAGCAAACTGCAATTCCGAGGGGCCAAGCGGCAGCTTGCACTGAAACGTCACCCGGTAGCGCCCGGCGCGCAGGTCGCTCGGCTGCGACCAGTAGGTAATCACGGGCGTGCTGTCGACCGTCACCAGGCCAAGCGCGGCCACGACCTGCTCAAGCGGCTTGAACAGCTCGAACTCAAGCGTCATCTGCCACGGTTCGCCAAGCCTGAACTCCGCCTGCGGCTGGCCGGCCAGCGTCGCGAAGCTCAGTGTGGTGGCGGTGCCCGGCGCGCCTTCGCCCGAGCGGGGCAGCGCGATCTGCGCGCTCAGGTCGTCCGCGCTCGACGCGAGATATTGCGTGATGACTTGATCAGTCGGGCCGATTGCGGCGACCTGCCCCTGCCGCAGTAGGATCGTCTGGCTGCACAGGGTGCGCACCGCCGCCATGTTGTGGCTGACGAATAGCACAGTGCGGCCGGCATTGGCCACATCTTCCATCTTGCCCAGGCACTTGCGCTGGAACTGCGCGTCGCCAACGGCCAGCACCTCGTCCACAATCAGGATCTCGGGGTCGAGGTGCGCGGCGACCGAGAAGGCCAGGCGCAGGTACATGCCGCTGGAATAATGCTTCACGGGCGTGTCGATAAAGCGCTCGACCTCGGCAAACTCCACAATTTCGTCGAACTTGCGCTCGATCTCGCTGCGTTTCATGCCGAGAATGGTGCCGTTCAGGAAGATATTTTCGCCGCCGGTCAGCTCGGGGTGAAAGCCGGTGCCGACTTCCAGCAGCGTGCCGACGCGGCCGCGCAGTTCGGCATAGCCCTCGCTTGGCTCGGTGATGCGCGAAAGCACTTTCAGCAGCGTGCTTTTGCCCGCGCCATTGCGCCCGACGATGCCCACAACCTCGCCGCGCCGCACCTCAAACGAGACGTCGCGCAGCGCCCAGAACGACTCGTTGTGCGTTTTCGGGCGGTGCTCGCCGCGCAGCGCGCTGCGCACCCGCCGCGCCGGCGCGAGCGCCATGTCGGCGAGCGTGTCGCGCAGGGTTTTGTAGCGCTCCTGCGGCCCGCCGATGGTGAATTGTTTGCCCAGCCCCTGGGCGCGAATTGCTATGTCACTCATTGCTTTGTTTGCAGGTTACAGGTTTGCACGTTGCAGGTTGGGCTAAATATCGTTGGGAAGCTGATATTTGAGTTGTTTCTCATAGTTTGCAGGTTACAGGTTTGTACGTTGCATGTTGGTCTAATCGGCGTCGGGAAGCTGATATTCAGTGTATTCTTCGCGCAAGCGTCGTTCAGCTCCGGCATTGCTGAGATACTGCATGAAGCGCGCAATTTGGCGGCTGCAAAGCTCTGCAAGCTGGGTAAGTTCATGAAAAAGTGCCTGCTCGATATATCCCGCGTCAAGCCCGGCATATAACTGAGCGCGTAGTTTGCCGGCAGAGCCTTTCGCGCGGCCAAGAAATTCGACAAATAACCCTTGGGTGCGGCTCTCGAAGCCTTCGGCAATGTTTGACATAACCGAAACGCTAGCGCGTCGCATCTGGTCGCGAAGGCCAAAATCGCGTGCAAACGCGCCTTGGCTTGAGAGCGCATAAATGCGTTGTGTGAGCTGCCGTGCACTCTGCCAGGCTTCAATTTCTTCAAATCGCGTGATTGTTGGCACGTGCGCCTCGACCTGCAAACTTGTAACCTGCAAACCTGCAACGTTTCTACACTACGTCGGCGAAATTTTTCTCCATGCGGCGGAAGTAGAACGCCCCGCTCGCCAGCAGCGCCAGCGCCGCCAGCGTCGATACTAGCACCACCACACCCGGCGCGTCGCCGGTGCCGAGCAGCGCCCAGCGAAAGCCCTCGACCACGCCAACCATCGGGTTGAGGCCGTAGACGGCGCGCCACTGCGCGGGCACGATGCTGCTCGGGTAGGCGATTGGGCTGGCGAACTGCCAGATCTGCACCAGAAACGGCACGACATAACGCACGTCGCGGAATTCGACATTCAGCGCCGACAGCCACAGGCCCACGCCCAGCGCCGTGACCAGCGCCAGCAGGAGCAGCAGCGGCAGCCAGACGACATTCAGCGTTGGGGCGACCTGAAAGTAGACCATCATGCCGAGCAGGACGACGAATGCCAGCACGAAATCGATCACGCCCGAAAGCACGGCCGCGATTGGCACGACCAGACGCGGGAAATAAACTTTTTTGATCAGATTAGAATTGCCAACCAGACTGTTCGACGCCTGGCTCAAGCCGTTGGCAAAGAAGGTCCACGGCACCAGCGCGGCGTAGGTGTAGATCGCATAGTTCACCGGCACGGTTTTGTCGAAACCGCCAAGCGTGCCAAAGAACAGCGTAAACACGACCATAGTGAAAAACGGCTGGATGATCGCCCAAGCTGC
>LJCR01000510.1 GCA_001399705.1 Kouleothrix aurantiaca | reverse complement strand
CGGCCCACAGCGCGCGCAGCACGGCGATCTGCTCTTCCAGGCGGGCGGCGCGGTTCTTGAAATTTTCGCCCAGCGCCTGGTACTCAACCTCGTTCCAGCCAATGCCCACGCCCACGCGCAGCCGCCCGCCGCTCAGCACATCCAGCGAGGCGGCCTGCTTGGCCACCAGCGCGGTCTGCCGCTGCGGCAGGATGAACACGCCCGACACAAACTGGAGCGTGCGCGTCTGCCCCGCGAGAAAGGCGAACAGCACAAACGGCTCGTGGAACTGCGATGCGCTGGTGTAGGCGCCGCGCCAGTTCGGGCGGTGCTCGGTCGACGCGCCCAGCACATGGTCGTAGGCCAGCAGGTGGCGGTAGCCCATGCCCTCGGCGGCCTGCGCGTAATCGCGGATCGCCACCGGGTCGGTGCCGATCTCGAGCTGCGGGAAAATAACGCCAATCTGCATTTTTGCCTCGTTTCGCCAGCAGGAATGGCGGTAGTATACGGGCGCGGGGCGAAAAGTCAAGGCTTTGAAGATTGACAAGCCTCCTCACCCAACCTATACTGCCGCCATCCGCCAAGCAACCGAGGGAACCATGCCTCCTGACGCGCTGACATTAGACGAGATCAATGCGCTCGGGCGCGACGCATTTGTGGCGCGCCTGGGCTTTGTGTTCGAGCGCTCGCCGTGGGTGGCCGCGGCCGCCTGGGATGCGCGCCCTTTCCGCAGCCGTGCCGCCCTGCATGCGGCCATGGTCGCGGCAATGTGGGCCGCGCCGCGCGAGCAGCAGCTTGCGCTTATTCGCGCCCACCCCGACCTGGCGGGCAAGGCCGCGATTGCCAAAGAGCTGACGGCCGAATCGACCCGCGAGCAAGCCTCGGCCGGGCTGGATCGCCTGACGCCGGCGGAGTTTGCGCGCTTCACCGAGCTGAACGACGCCTACCGCGCGCGTTTCGCCTTTCCGTTCATCATCTGCGTGCGCGAGCATACCAAAGCGAGCATCCTGGCGAACTTCGTGGAGCGCATCGCCCACAGCCCCGACGACGAGCGGCATACCGCGCTGGGCGAGATCGCCAAGATCGCGGCGCTGCGCCTGAACGACGCCGTGCGCGAATAATTGCGTTCTTGTTTAGCCACAGAGCGCACAGAGCGCACAGAGCGAAGCAACATCTCGGTGTCCTCTGTGCGCTCTGTGGCTTCGTATGTGTTGGAGAAACCCATGCCCGGACGCCTGACCACCCACGTGCTCGACACCGCGCAGGGCCGCCCCGGCGACGCGCTCGAATACACTGCGGCGGCGGGCGCGGCTGCGCTGGTGGTTGGCCCGGCCGAGCAGGCAGTGGCGACGATCGAGGCGACATGCTCGTATGTGCAGGACACGCCCGACTTCTTCCGCCGCGCCGACCGCGCCTACCCGGTGCACGGCAATCGCTTCACAGGGGAGCCGGCCTACTTCGGCCAGATTCGCCACGCTGCCAAGCACCTGCTCGACGAGCTTGGCACCAAGCCGTCTGACTACACCTACGCTGTATTCCACCAGCCGAATGCGCGCTTTCCGCAGACCGTCGGCAAACAGCTTGGCTTCAACCCCGAGCAGATGGCGCCCGGCCTGCTTGCGCCGAAAATTGGCAACACCTACTCCGCGGCGGCGCTGCTGGGGCTGTGCGCCATTCTCGACGTGGCCAAGCCCGGCGAAACGAGCTTCGTTACCTCGTATGGCTCGGGCTCGGGCTCGGATGCCTACGCACTGCGCGTGACCGATGCGATTAGCGAGCGGCGCGGGCGTGCTCCGCTCACGGCTGCCTACCTCGCCCGTGAGAAATTTGTCGACTATGCGGTGTACGCCAAGTGGCGCGGCAAGCTGGTGATGGAATAAAGGAGCACAATAGAATGCAACCTGTATATATCATCGGCACCGGGCAGACGGCTGTTGCCGAGCATTGGGAGCGCACCGCCGGCGATCTGGCGCGCGAGGCATTCATGGCGGCGCTGGGAAATATCGCGCCCGAGCGCGTGCAAGCGCTGTATGTGGCAAACGCACTGGGCAGCGCTTTGCAGGTCCAGGGCCAGATGGGCGCGGCGATCGCCACCGCCCTTGGCCTGCAGGGCATCGAGGCGAGCACGATCGACGCGGCCGGTGCATCGGGTGGCGTGGCGCTGCGGCATGCCTATCTGGCCGTCGCCAGCGGCGCATACGATCTTGTGGCAGTTGTTGGCGTTGAAAAAGTGACCGACGTGCTTGACGCACGGCTGGAAGCCGGCCTGGCACTGGCTGGCGACGCCGATTGGGAGGGCGTGCACGGCGCAACGCTCACGGCCCAGTGGGCCATGCTGATGCGCCGCTACATGCACCAGTATGGCTACGACGCGGTTGATTTCGCGCCCTTCCCGGTCAATGCGCACGCCAATGGCGCGGCCAACCCAAAAGCGCTGTATCGCTTCGCAACGTCGGTTGAAAAAGTGCGCGCCGCTGGCATGGTTGCCGACCCGCTGAGCCTGCTCGACAGCTCAACGGTGGCGGATGGCGCGGCGGCGGTGCTGGTAGCCAGCGCCGGGCTGGCGCGCGAGCTAAACGCGCCGCTCATTCGCATCGCGGGCTCGGCAGTGGCAACGGATACCCTCGCGCTGCACCAGCGGCCCGATCCGCCCTGGCTCGGCGCGGCGGCGCGCTCGGCAGCAAACGCGCTCAGCAGCGCGGGCGTGGGCACCGGCGATGTGCAGGCAATCGAGCTGACCGACCCGCACGGCATTGCGGCGACGCTGGGTTTGGAAGCATGCGGCTTCGCCGAGCGCGGCGCGGGCGTACAGCTGGCCCGCGAAGGCGCCATTGGCGTGGGCGGCACGGCACCGCTCGCCACCGGCGGCGGCTGCAAGGCGCGCGGCGACACGGTTGGTGCGAATGGCGTGTTTCAAATTGTTGAGCTGGTGCGGCAGCTGCGCGGAGAAGCTGGCAAGGCGCAGGTGGCGAATGCGCGCGTGGCGCTGGCTCAGTGCCTGGGTGGCATCGGCGCAACGGCGGCAACACACATTCTGGTAGCGGAATAAGGAGGCTGCGACATGGATCTTGCAAAACACTGGCGCCAGCGCGCGGCCCGCTATCGGCTGGCCGGCCAGCGTAACACCGCGAGCGGCGCGGTGCGTTTCCCGCCTGAGACGACAACGAGCGCCGAGTGGGAATCGTTTGAGCTGAGCGGGGCCGGCACGGTCTATTCCTTCACCGTGGTGCGCCAAGCGCCCGCTGGCCTCGACACCGAAGCGCCATACATTCTTGCTATGGTGATGCTGGAAGAAGGGCCGATGGTCACGGCGCAGCTCACCGACTGCGACCCCGATGATGTAGCGATCGACCTGCCGGTTGAGATGGTGACGCGCCAGCTGCGCGATCTCGGGCCAGATGGCCTGCTGGTATACGGCTACAAATTCCGGCCGCGCCTGGGATAGTCAGTAGTTTTACCAACAACGCGGGCCTGGCAATCGTGCCAGGCCCGCGTTGTTTTGCGACAATATGAGCGACCGCTAG
>LJCR01000051.1 GCA_001399705.1 Kouleothrix aurantiaca | reverse complement strand
GTGGCGCGCTTCATCCCGCTCGGCGCCGCGGGCGCGCTGATCGCCGCGATCCTGGCTGCCGCCGCGCTGGCGCTCGTGCTGGCCGGCTGGCTGCGTCCACGGCTTGGCGCGCTGTACGCGCGTTTGGCCCCGCCAGTGCCGGGTTTTGCGCGCACCGGCCTGCTCCTGATCGCGCTGGCGGTGTTTACCACGCACTACGGCGGCAAAATCTACCCGTTCGCCATGTGGGGCGACATTGGCTTCCACGTCAACCGCTACTTCGACGTGCTGAATGGCAACGTGCTGCTGCTTTCGCGCAATCGCGGCGTCGATTTCCCGTACCCGCCGGCGTTTTACCTGCTGCTCGCGCCATTCTCGCTCACCGGCCTGGATCGGCGCGTGCTGCTCCAGCTCGGCGGCGCACTGCTCGATGCCGCCAGCCCTGTGCTCGTTTATGCCATTGCCACGAGTTCAGGTGAGCGGAGAACAGCGCAGCCAGCCCGGCGCGGGCTGCTGGCGGCCGGAATCTACAGCTTCAGCGCCGCCACACTCATGACCACGTTCTGGAATTTCAGCACGCACATCTTTGCGCAGTGGGCGCACCTTCTGCTGATTGCTGCGCTGGTTCTGCTCTGGCGCGCGCTCGCCGGCACGAAATCAGAACCCGCAGCGCCAAACGCGAAAGTCGCCTGGCCGCTGTCGCTCGCCGCCCTGTTTTTCCTCCAATCAATCGTCTACCTTGGGCATTTTGGCTTTTGGATGAATATGTCGCTGCTCAGCGGCATTGGCCTGCTGGCGCTGCTGGTGGCCGCAATCAGGCGGCGCGTAGCCTGGAGTGTGGGATGGCGATTGCTGGGCGTCTTTATGGCGGCGCAGCTTGTTGCTGTGCTCTTGTTCTACAGCGCCTACACGGGCTTGTTTCTTGAACAGGCGCGCGCCACAGCCTCGGGTGGGCTTACAGGCCTGGCCGGGCGCGGCGCAGTTGATCGCACGCTGCTCTGGAATACGCTGTGGGATGCCGGCTTTCGCGTGCATTTCGGCTTGTTCGCCATTCCGCTGGCACTGATCAGCCTGGCCCTGCCCTGGCCGCGTGGCGCCAACATACCCGCTCGTCGGGCCGTTGCGCTGCTGGCGGGCGGAACATTTGTGATCGCGCTGTTTTTTGCCGTGCTGCCATTCGTCTCCGGCTCAACGCTCTCCACGCGCTGGCTGATGTTCTCGGCATGGGCGATTGCAGTTGGCGCATCCGCTTCTGCCACGCTGCTCTGGCATAGTGGGCGCGCCGGGCGCTGGCTGGTGCTGGCCATGGGCAGCTACCTTGTTTGGGTCAGCGCAGCCCTGTGGCTCGGTGCATTAGCCTGGCGCATTCGCCCGCCCGAACCATTTTAGCGCATAGCAATCGCCTTTCTCGTAGCAGCATCAGCCGATGCTGCTTTTTTCTTGCCGCGAAAAGCGCGAGTTTGGCAATATTTCGTTGCCGAATTGTTATCTCCGCATGCATCCACCCACGCCTACAATACACGCAGTTCACCTGCGGTAAGGTCGCCCTACCTCCGCTCGAACTTCCCGATAATGCCAAATCATTATCGCTGCGCTCAGCGCCACGATCCAGCTTCTCACGTATTTCGCACGTTAAAGGAGGTACACACGTATGTCGACAGATCATGCAAGCTGGCATATCAAAGGGGACAGCATCCTGACCGAACTGATTGCGATGATGGACCTCAGCGCAGAAGAAACGGCAACGCTTGGCGCGCTTCAGGGTGCCGCCCGCGTACACGCTCCTGCCCTGCTCGATGCGTTTTACCAGCGGCTGCTCAGCCATAGCAATACCGCGGAATACCTGCAACAAGCGTCGATGGATCGCCTGCATACTGCTGTGGCCAATTGGTTTACCGACCTGTTCAGCGGGAATTACAACGAGCAGTATGCCAAGAAGCGGCTGATAATCGGTGATGTGCACGTGCGGATTGGCCTGCCGGTTCGCTACCCTCTCGCAATGATCGATGTGATCATGCCTTTTGGCGAACAGGTAGCAAAGACCAGCGCCACCCCCGATGCGGCGATTAAAGCTTTCCACAAGGTTCTTTCGCTCGACATTGCAATTTTCAACCAGGCCTACGAAGATAACCAGCTCAAGCACCTCGCCGAACTTGTGGGCGGCGAGCGCCTGGCGCGCCTGCTCCTGTCGGGCCAGGGCTAGGGCGGTGCAGGCGATTGCGAATAGTCCATCGATCAAGTTTGGAAACCTTTTGCTGATGATTTGGCATGCACAAATGCATCCAACCAGCATAAACTAGCGCCAGTTCACATTCATCACGCGTGCCCCCTTCCGGCACCACCCCTCTTTAGTAATCATCAGTATCGAAATCGAAAGGACAGCTCAACATGGCTACACGGCAAGAGCAGGTTCTGGCAATTCTTGATCGCCTTTCAACCAATGGCGGCGCCGACATCACTGGTAGCGTCGCAGTAAGCATGGACGGCATCGTGCTGGCCTCGCGTATGTCCAGCGATGTCAACGCCGATCGCGTTGGCGCGGTTGCCGCTACAATGGTCGGCGTCAGCCGGCGCGTCTCGAGCGAGCTTAAACTGGGTTTGACCGAAGAGGCAATTCTGAAAGCGAACAACGGGCTATTTATTGTGCTGCCTGCTGGTGATCAGGCCATGCTGGCCGTTAATCTCAAGCAAGGCGCTAATCTGGGTATGGTGCGAATTGAAGCGCGGGATGCTGCTAGCGAGATCGGCAAGGTCATCTAGCATTCCTGCCCATCATTGGCGGTTAGCGTCATATATCAACCCATAATGGCTTCGAGGAGACAGCACTATGGCAACCAACGAGCGTCCAACTCTTGGCAATTTTATGAGCCTCACCTGCTTCCAATATCTGCGCGTTGGCACTGAAGAAGTTGCCGATCGAGCGCCGATAGTGGCTTCCGGGCGCAAGCGGGGCTACGACTTGATCGAAAGCCTGCAGCTGCTGGGTGCATCGGAAGATTCCGGGCTGATTCAGAGCAAACTTGAGGAAGCGCTTGGAGCTAAAGGCACACGGCTGTGCCTTGTGAAAAGTATTATTCAAAAAAGCAAAGGTAGCTACGAGGTTCACCTGGCCGAAGGCGCGTGCACGGCCGGCCAGGTTTCGAGTACACCAATCTGCGCCTTTACGCTGGGCGTCTTTATTGGCGCGCTCCACGCCATCACCGGCATCCCCATGCGGGGCCATGAAGTTGCCTGTGTGGCCTGTGGCTCGAAAGAGTGCATCTATGTTATCGAGGCGGTCGCGCTCTAATTTATAGCGCCCTTTGCGATAATGGCTTTGCAGCGCCTGACAGCACTATTGCCGAGGTGTGAAGGGCGTCGTTCCTTCACACCTCGCCATATGAGTCGCTTAGACGCTCGCATATCTCTTGTGTGTTTGGCGGCAGGAGTGTAGCATGGCACTTGAAGGATCCGTCCAGGACATGTCGCTTGTCGACCTACTCCACGTGTTTCGAATGGGTCCCAAAACCGGTGTCCTGTTACTCAACAAGCCGCCAGAACGCGCAATCGTTTATGTCGCCAATGGCAACCCAGTTGATGCGGCAGTTTTACATGCCACAACTGCCCATATCCTCATTGAGGCAGAAACTGCCATTCTAGAGCTGTTCAGCTGGGATGATGCCACATTCGTTTTTAACGCCGACAACAAGATCCTTTCTCGCCCGCAGCGTATCTTCCGCGACACCGAAGAACTGATTATTGAAGGCGTGCGCCAGCGCAGCCAGAAGACCGAGTGCAGCACTGAAAACCAGCTGACACTGGACTCGCGGCTGGTTATGGCAACGCTTTCTGCCCAGTCCAACCAGGGAGTCAACTTAAATCTCGATCAATGGCGCATTCTTAGCCAGATCTCGATCTGCAGCACGCTGCGCGAAGTTTGCACAAATGTGAGTGTATCTGCCGAGGAAGTGCTGCGAATTGCATCCGAGCTGATAGCCATTGGATTGATCGAGGTTCATACCGAACCTTCCATACATTCTATGGCAATGCACACCCCGCCCATCCGGCAACCCGTGGCCTCGTTAGTTCCACAAGCGGCCGATCCTCCCCCGCAACGGCGGCTTTCCGCCACTGCCGTGGGTTCGACTGCCCACCCGGGTAAAAGCTTGATGAATGCAATCATGCGCCGAGTGCGCGGATTATAGGAGAATGCCGGGTGCAAGCCGTAAAAATAGTTATCACCGGCGCATATTCCGCTGGGAAAACCAACTTTATTCGCTCGATCAGTGATATCGACCCAGTTTCCACAGAGTATGAGGTTACTGACGCTCAAGAGCGTGAGTTAAAGCACCATACTACTGTTGCATTGGATTTTGGCAAGATTGAAATATCGGACGAAGTGGTTCTTTATTTATTTGGCACCCCTGGGCAGTCGCGCTTCGATTTTATGTGGGAAGTTCTGAGCGAAGGCTGTGTGGGCTATGTAGTAATGGTAGATAGTTGCCGCCCAGCGCATTTTGTTGAAACACAGCACTTACTGGCGCGATTTGCAACAATTACAGATGCGCCTTTTGTTGTGGCAGCAAACAAGCAGGATGATCCAACCGCTCTGCCGATCAGCTATATACGGCGGCGCCTACAGCTGCCTTTTGAGATACCAGTTCTTCCTTGCGTCGCAACCGAGCGCGAAAGCGTGAAAAACGTCTTGCTGACACTGCTTGATCATATCGACCGCAGTATTCCTGAGGAAGCTATTGATCCGCCGACTAAACCAACAATGGATGGTATGATTTTGTAATTTGCAGATGCTATACTCTCAGTGAGCCAAGAAAATGCTCATCAGTCCTAAAGTAAAAACCGCGCCCCAGTATGGCAGCGGTACACTTTAGGCCCCACGATACAACGTTGTCATTTCCAACAGCCAAAGTACAGCCCTGACTGCTGTAGCCGCTTTCCAAGAAAGAGAGCACCGTTATGTCCCTCGAAGGCATCCTCCACGACATGCCCTTTGCCGATCTCCTCGAGGTATTTCACCTGGATCGCAAATCGGGAATTCTCCAACTCTTTACTACAGCACAGCGCGCCTCGCTCTATGTCACAATGGGTCGAGTCATCGACGCAGTGGTCGTGCAACTACCACAACAGCAACTTATCGCTTCCGGCGATGAAGCAGTTGCCCAAATCTTCGGCTGGGAAGACGCCCAGTTTGTGTTTAAACCCGATCAGTCCACACTGTATCGTCCAGTCACAATTTTTCGCGACGCGGAAGATCTGGTGCAGATTGGCCCAATCCGCCCACGTTTCAGCAACGATTTGTCAATGGCGTCTATTATTTCCCCGATCAAAGTCGACTGCACATTTTCACACGATCTAAGAGTGGTTGAACCCGTATCAGAGCATTATGACAATCAGTACCGGTGCCTGCGCCTGTCGGCAACGCGTGTGATTTCCTCGGCGCAGGCATGCCCAAGCTCACGGCAGCGCTTCGATCTTCTTCCTTGCGAGGAAGGATTAGAGCTGGCCATTGGTGCCCAGAAAGGCGAGCCGGCACCTGTGTACGCCCCGCAGCCAGCGAAGCAGCCCACATTTCCCGCACCAGCGGTGCCAGCGCAGCCAGCAGGTTCAGCGCCAGCCGGCGCGCCACACCCAAGCCGCCGCCTGATGCAGGCTATTTTGCGGCGCGTGCGCAGCCTATAGATCGCCGCGAATAGCGTGGTAGGTGCGAATAGCGCTCTGACTGACGGCCGCAGTGCTTTGCCCAGGGAAGGTGCTGTCGCCCACGAGCCAGAAATTATCCACACCCGCGGCACGCGGCCCCGGCTAAACAGGCCAGAGTTGGCGAGGTGCTGTGGCAGGCCGCCGACCATTCCGCTGTGCCGGCGGGTGTAGCGCCAGAATGAGAATGGCGTGCCGGCCTGCATATAGCGAATATTAGATTGTAGTTTGGGCAGGGCGATTGCCGCCGTGCTGAGCAGGCGCTCGGCCATGGCGGCTTTTTCGTCGCGGTAGCGCGCCGGATCCCCCTGGCGCAGCCGCCACCCGCGCTCGGCGCTGGTGTGGGTTGAAATTGTGAGAGCGCGGTGGCCGGCTGGCGCGCGGCTGGCGTCGTCGGGCGGGTGCGCCGAGATGAACACGCTGTTGGCCTCGCCCAACGGCCTGTTGTAGTCGGCAATGACCTGATGGTGTTCGGCCATGCCCGGTGGCAGGGCGCTGGCATCGACGCCGAGGTAGAGCGTGAATGCGCCCCAGCCCTGCGGCGCGGTATCGATTGCCCGCTCGAAGCGCGAGGCTTCTGCTCCATCCAATAAGCGCTGCGCGTCCCAGAGCGTCAGGTTGCCAATGATGTGGCGGGCGCTGAATCGTTCGCCGCGCTCAGTTTCCACCCCCACCGCACGCCGATCCCTCGTCAGAATGCGCCGCACCCAAGTGCGGTAGCGAATCGCTCCGCCATCGCGCACGAGTGCAGACTCAAGCGTGCGCGCCAGGTTCCACGCCCCGCCCTCCACATAATGCGCACCGATGCGCGCGAAATCGAGCGCGACCGCGCCATAAAGCCAGGAGCACTCGGCGGCGACGGTTTGCGCGCTGATCAGGAGCTGCCCGTCGATATAGGCGCGCAGCCGCCGGTCGGTGATGCCGCGCGCGCGGAGCGCCTGCCCGGCAGTGCGCCACAGCTGCGGTAGCAGCCGCGCCATCTCGGGGCGGGCGCGCACCCCGAGGCCGAACAGATCAGAAGGTCGCTCGGGCGGGAGCGGCGGCTGGCGCGCGGCGAAGCGCCAGGCGATGTCGGCGATCTGTTCCTGCTCGCGCCAAAATTTTTCAGCCTCCCACGCCTGCGCGGGGAATGCGGCCCGGCGCTCGTCGCGCCAGCGCGCATCGCCATAGCGCGTCACCCGCCGGTCGGGCAGCCAGACCTCCATCGCGGGTTCGAGCGGGCGCACCGGCCAGCGAACGCCAAGCTTTTCCGCCACCCAGTGGTGCGCGCCGCCAGGCGTGAAGCCAGCAAACAGTGTCGCGCCCACGTCGAAGATATAGCGCCCGCCGTCGGGGCGTTTGCGCTCGTAGGACGAGGCGCAGCCGCCGGGCGCGATATGCCCTTCGAGTACCAGCACGCGGTAGCCGTCGCGCGCGAGCAATGCCGCAGCGGTGAGCCCGCCAATTCCCGCGCCGATCACAATCACATCGTAGCGTGTTTCGTTCATGGCGCTATAATACCAAACGCTGATACGATAGATGCGAAGTAAAAACTGACGTTTGGCAGGTAACCATTTCCCCACACCAAACGCCTCATGAGCAAGCGGGCGCGGTGGGCTGCGCCCGGCAGCCAGCGAGAACCACACGATGACACAGCCAAACACAGCGGTCGAGCTGCAGAATCTTTCCAAGACCTTCGAGCTGCGCAGCGGCTGGGGCCGCAAGCGCGTGCGCAAAAGCGTGGTTGCGGTCGATGGCATCAGCCTGAGCATCCCGGCCGGCCAGACGGTTGCGTTTATTGGGCCGAATGGTGCGGGGAAATCGACCACGATCAAGATGCTGACCGGCATTTTGCACCCTAGCTCGGGGCAGGCGCAGGTGCTGGGCTACACGCCCTGGCGCGAGCGCCGCACGCTGGTGCGCCATATTGGCGCGGTGTTCGGGCAGCGCTCGCAGCTGTGGTACCACCTGCCGCCGCGCGACACCTTTGAACTGCTGGCGCGCATCTACAGTCTCGACCGCGCGGCTTTTGTGCGCCGGCGCGACATGCTGATCGAGCGATTTGGGCTGGGCGAATTTCTGCAAACCCCTGTGCGCAAGCTCTCGCTGGGGCAGCGCATGCGCGCCGAGGTGGCGGCCAGCCTGCTGCATGCGCCGCGCGTGCTGTTTCTCGACGAGCCGACGATTGGGCTGGATGTGATCGCCCGCCAGGAGCTGCGCGACCTGATCCTGGAGTGGAACCGCGACGAGGGCGTGACGGTGTTTCTCACCAGCCACGACGCGGGCGATATCGAGCGGGTGGCGCGGCGCGTGGTGGTGATCAACCACGGGCGCGTGGTGCTGGACGACAAGGTTTCGATGCTGCGCCGCCAGTACCTTGGCTCGAAGATCCTGAGCGTGAAGTTCCACGCGCCGCCGGCCGCATTCGCGCTGCCGGGCGTGACGACGCTGAAGGCGAGTGAGTACGCGCTGAAGCTGGAGGTTGACACGCGCGTGACGCCGATTGAGCAGGTGATGACCGAGGTGCTGCGCGCTGGCTCGGTGGCCGATATTGCGATTGAGGACCCGCCGCTGGAAGAAGTGATTGCGCATATCTATGGGAGAAGTCAGGAAGCGGGTGGTCGAAACCAGCCGACGGCAGAGCTTCTTGCTTCGGAAAGCTGACGCATATGCTTGCACTGCGAAAATACACCTGGATCGGCCTGACGGCGGCGCGTTCGAACCTGGCCTACCTGAGCGAGGTCGTGGCGCGCATGGTGTTCCTGGGCGTGATCCTGTATATCTTCCTGCGATTGTGGCAGGTGACCTATGGCGAAACTGGCGCGACGCAGCTGGGCGGGCTGACGCTGCCGCAGATGCTGTGGTATCTGGCGATGACCGAGACGCTTACGCTTTCCACGCCGCGCATCGCGCCTGAGGTTGATCAGGATGTGCGCACCGGCGCGCTGGCGGTGCAGCGCGCCGCCGATGTGCATCAGGCACGAATTGTCGGCCGAGGCGCACACTTCCGCGCGCGTGTCGAGCACGCAGCGCAGCTTGTCGCCCAGCATGGCCATGGATGTGTCGGCATTCTTTATGGCGAAGGTGCCGCCAAAACCGCAGCACTGCTCGGCATTCGGCAGCTCAACCAGGTCGATGCCGCGCACCTTGCGCAGCAGGCGCAGTGGCGCGTCGCCCAGGTGCAGCACGCGCAATGAGTGGCAGGTCGGGTGGTAGGTCACACGGTGCGGGTAGTACGCGCCCACATCTTCCACGCCCAGCTTGTGCACCAGAAATTCGCTCAGCTCGTACACGCGCGGCGTCAGCGCGGCCACATCGGCGGCCAGCCGGCGGTCGCCCGAAATTTCGGCCACGCGCCCGTAGAACTCGCGCACCATGCCCACGCACGACGCCGAGGGCGCAACAATCGCCTCGTAGGGCGCAAATGTCTCGACGAAGTGGCGCACCAGCGGTATAGCCTCGCGCTGGTAGCCGGTGTTGAAGTGCATCTGGCCGCAGCAGGTCTGCGCCTGTGGGAACTCGACGCGATGGCCCAGCCGCTCGAGCACCTGCACCATTGCGCGGCCGGTTTGTGGGAAGATCGTGTCGTTGAAGCACGTAATAAAAAGGGCAAGCTGCATGGCAATTCCTTCTTATTTAGCCGTCCACCCGCCGTCGATCACCAGGCACGAGCCCGTCACAAAGGCGGCTTCATCAGA
>LJCR01000509.1 GCA_001399705.1 Kouleothrix aurantiaca | reverse complement strand
GAATAGCCGGTCGCGCGTGGCATTGGTGCTGTGGCGCATCATGAATGGTGCGGCGCTGATATCGAAGAGGACGGCTGCGGCGCCAAGCATGCCGCTGGCCATGAGCAGACCAATGCTTTGCGGCCAGAGTGCTAGCAAGGTCACGCCGAGTACCTGCAGGCCTGCACTGGTGATCAGTGCCAGGCGCAGGGGCAGGCGCCCCAGAAGCCAGAGCAAGGGCAGGCTGAAGATAACTGACGTGCTAAACGAAACGGTATTGAGTATGCCGAGGAAATCGATCGAGAAGCCGAAGGCAAGCACTGCGAGATTGAAAAGCAGCCCAACGATAGCCAGGTTGATGGTTAGCAGCGCAATATGGGCTAGGTAGAGACGGGCGGCAAGCCCAAGCGGCTGCTGCGGTGTCGGCGCAGCGCTCATAAAATCAAGGAGCTAGGCACGGTTATGGCTGCTCGCTTGCACGCACACCCTGCTCGAAAATATGCGCCAGTGTGCTTGCAGCCGTGTCAGGGTTGAAGGCGGGCGCTTCGGCGTCACTGAAGTTCAGTATTTTGAGCTTGAAGAGCGGTAGGTGCATGGTATGAATGAAAGCGAAAAATGTATAGATGACAGTGCCCGCGTCTAAACGCGAGTCGATCTCGCCGGAAGCGAGCGCGGACCGCACGATATCGCCGATTGAGTTATCGACCTGGCAGAGGCGCGCCAAGACTGCCTCGTTCTGGCGGATGATTTGCAGAATTTCGGGAGACCAGGGACGGGGTGAAAGCGCGCCATTATCGATTTGTAGTTGTAACACCGTGCGGAGGATAAACGTCAACTGTTGTAAAGGCGTGCGCGGCGTCGGATCGTTTCGGACCGCCTCGTCTACTCGCTCGAACCAGTGCATCACCGCCGCAAGAATGAGCTCTTCTTTATTTGCAAAATGTGTGTAAAGCGTTGGCTTTGAGATACCCGCAGAAGTCGCGAGATCATCCATTGACATTGCTGCATAACCCTTTTCGTTCAGCAGCGCACCAGCCGCCTGAAGAATTTCGTCGCGTAGCATCTGGCGGCGGCGCTCTCGCAATGGAGTTGTCATAGAATGATCCTCATCTTTCAATGGTGCAGCTCAATTTTTTCTTCTATACTGAGGGCTGCGACAAAATCATACTCTACAGCCCCTATATTTCGCCTCACTATCATAATATACAATTCTTACGAAACCGTCAAAAGTCCTACTTGCAAGTAAAACAAACTTCCGTTATAGTACGATTGTGATAGGACGCACATATTGTATCGGGGGATACTGCAGGGCTTTTACAAGAAAGCAGGGGTTTCTCTATGGCGCAATCCGGCCAGGATAAGCTTCAAGGCATGGTTATTTCCGACACATCGATTCGCCAGCCGGTATTCATCACCATGCTGATGCTGCTGACGATTGTGATCGGTTTCCTTGCGTATACCACGCTGCCGGTGAACTTGCTGCCCGACATCTCGGTGCCAGTGGTGGCGGTTACCATCCCCTACCCGGGCGCAGGCCCGGAAAGCGTGGCCGACCAGGTCGCCAAGCCGATGGAAGATACGCTCAACACGCTCAGCGGCGTGAAGCACATCACCTCGAACTCCAGCGAAGGCATCTCAACGCTGATTATTGAGTTCGATACCAACGTCGACATCGATAAGGCCGAGCAAGGCGTGCGTGACAAGGTCAACGCTGTGCGGCCGACCCTGCCCACCGATGTGCGCGACCCGGTGTTTCTCAAGTTCGACCCGAACGACGCGCCGATTTTGACGCTGGCCGTGGCCGGCAATGGCACGCGCACGCCCCTGCAGCTTCGTAAGCTGGTGGACGACGACATCGTGCCGCTGCTGCAGCGCGTTGGCGGCGTGGGATCGGTAACGGTGAATGGCGGGCAAGTGCGCCAGATCAACGTCCAGATGAACCTCGACAAGCTCAAAGCGTACCAGGTGCTGCCAGTGCAGATCACCCGCGCCTTGCAGCAAGCCAACACCAACTTCGGCCTGGGCACAATCAATGCCAATGGCCAGGATGTCGGTCTGCGCGCGCCAAGTATGCTGGCAACTCCTGCCGACATCACGCGCGTGCAGATCACCGGCACGCCCTTCACGATTGGCGATGTGGCAACGGTTGAAGATGGTGTGGCCGAAGCGGTGAGCTACGCGCGCCTCGACGGCAAGGAGGCAATCACCATCGCGATCCGCAAGCAGTCGGGCACCAACACCGTGGCAGTGGCCGACAGCGTGAAGGCGCAGCTTGCGAGTATTTTCGCCGGCAAGTCCGACCTGAACTACTTCATACCGAACGACCAATCGACCGCGGTGAAGAACTCGACGCGCAGCGCGATTGAAGAGCTGCTGATTGCCTCGCTGGCGGCCATGCTGATTGTGTGGCTGTTCTTCCGCGATCTGCGCAACACCCTGGTAACGGTCGCTGGCCTGCCAGTGATTATGATCGGCACCTTCGCCGCGATCAAGCTGTTCGGCCTGACGATCAACCTGCTGACACTGCTGGCGCTGTCGCTCTCGGTAGGCCTGGTGATCGACGATGCAATTGTGGTGCGCGAAAATATTTTCCGCCAGATGGAGCGCGGCGCAACACCGCGCCAGGCCTCCAGCCGTGGCACTGCGCAGGTGGCACTGTCGGTGCTGGCGATGTCGCTCACTATCATCGCCGTGTTCCTGCCAGTGACCTTCACCAGCGGCGTGACGGGTATTGTCTTCAAGTCGTTCGGCATCACCGTGGCCTGCGCCATGGCGATCTCGCTGATCGAAGCCTTTACGCTCGCGCCAATGCTATCGGCCTACTTCTTCAAGCAGAAATCCGGGCACGGCCACACGCACGCGCAGGAGCTCACGCCGGAAGAAGAGCTGCTGGAAGAAGCCAAGGAAGATCCCGGCCGGATCGGCCAGTGGTATGGCCGCCTGCTGGCGTGGAGCTTGAACCACCGCCTGGCCGTGGTGTTTATTGCGCTGGCTGTGTTTGTCGCAAGCTTTTTCGTGGCCAGCACGCTGAAGTTCTCGTTCTTCCCTGCGCAAGATACCCACACTTTCAACGTGGGCTACGAGCTGCAGCCGGGCTCGCCGCTTGCGCGCACTAACGATCTGGCCAAGCAGGTCGAAACGGCTTTACACGAGGACGAGGGCGTTGAGACGGTGTTGTCTTCGGTGGGCGGCACCGGCACGGCCGAGCGCGCCGAGTTCTTTGTAAAAATTAAAATCGAGGAAAGCACTAATGCGGTGCAGCAGCGTCTGCGCGCGCGGCTCGAAAAGCTGGGGTTGCCGAACCTTGCATTTAGTGCGCCAAGCTTCCAGGGCAACAGCACCGCGATCACCAACCGCACCATCCAGGTCAGTGTCCAGACGACGCGGCCAATTGAGGAGCTGACGCCGCTGCTGCTGCAGCTGCAGGGCCAGGCACAGGGCATCCAGGGCCTGGTCGATGTCGAGGCGTCCTACAAGCCTGGCAAGCCCGAGCTGCGCTTCCATGTCGACCCGGCCAAGATTGGCG
>LJCR01000508.1 GCA_001399705.1 Kouleothrix aurantiaca | reverse complement strand
TGCTGGCGGCGAGCGCCCCGCCCGCGGGCATCATCCCGCGCCAGGCCGATATTGCGCGACGCCTGGAGCTGCCTGCGCTGGATGGCGTGCTGATGGCAAATGTGCTCCATTTCCTGCGTGACCAGCCGGCGGCGCTGTTGCTGGCGGCGAGCTACCTGCGCCCCGGCGGCCATGTCGTGCTGGTCGAGTACGACCTTGATGCGCCGCTGCGCTACGTTCCCTTTCCCGTGCCGTTTGCGCGCTTTGCCGCGCTGGTCGCACAGGCCGGGCTGGAAGATGCTACGCCGATTGGCCGGCGCGTCTCGCCTTCTTCGGGCGTGGCGATGTATGCCGCGATGGCGCGCCGTGCGTAAGTAGATATTGTAGGAGCGAAGCTCATCTTCACCCGGAGCAGGAATTTTACCACGGAGGCACGGAGACACGGAGTTTCGGGTTGCAGGTTTGCAGGTTGCTGGTTGCAGCCTCAACCCCAAAACCCCATACCCAAAACCCTATGCGGTTGCAGGTTTCCGTCACCTTCTAGGTCTTCGTGCCTTCGTGCCTTCGTGGTTTGGCCCATTCCCAACACTTCGTGTCTTTGTGGTATTTCCAAAACAGCATCTGTGTAATCTGCGAAATCTGTGGATATATTTTCATGACCTCGTGGTCATTACCAACAGGAGAATTGCTGTGGAAACAGTTGTGATCGTTGGCGCGGGCGTGTCGGGCCTGTCGTGCGGCATTCGCCTGCTGGAGGCGGGCTACCGCGCCGAGATCTGGGCGCGCGACCTGCCCGAGCGCACGACATCCAGCGTCGCGGCGGCGGTGTGGTACCCCTACAAGGCCTACCCGGAAGACCTGGTGGTGAGCTGGTCGGGCGCGACGTACCGTGAGCTGATGGCGTTGCGCGCCGACCCCGCCACCGGCATTCTGGTGCGCACCGGCTACGAAATCTTCCCGTGGGCAGTGGACGAGCCGTGGTGGCGGGCTGCCGTGCCGGGCTACCGGCGCATCAGCGCGGCCGAGCTGCCAGCCGGCTATGTCGATGGCTATGTCTTCGACGCGCCGGTGATCGAGATGCCGATCTACCTGGGCTACCTGCAGCGCCGCTTCGAGCAGCTGGGCGGGCGCATCAGCGTGCGCACGCTCGCAAACCTGAACGAGGCGCTGGCCGGGCACGCGACCGTGGTGAACTGTAGTGGTCTGGGCGCGCGCGAGCTGGCCGCCGATTCTTCGGTGTTCCCGATACGCGGGCAGGTGGTGCGCGTGGCGCAGCCGGGGATCGAGCGCTTTGTGCTGGACGACTACGGGCCTGCTGGCGTGGCCTATATCGTGCCGCGCAGCAGCGACTGCATCCTGGGCGGCACCGCCGACGATGGCGCAACCGAGCTTGCGCCCGACATGAGCACGGCGGAAGGGATCTTCGGGCGCTGCCTGGCGCTGGATGAGCGCCTGCGCGGCGCAACGGTGCTGGAGCACAAAGTGGGCTTGCGGCCGGGCCGGCCTACCGTGCGCCTGGAGCGCGAAACGCCTGCCGACGGGCAGGCCGTAGTGCACAACTACGGGCATGGCGGCGCGGGAATTACGCTTTCGTGGGGCTGTGCGGATGAGGTAGCGCGCTTGGTGGCGGAAGCGCGGCCGGCGTAGGCGCGCTTGGAAATTGCGGAGAGTGGTTAATTCTTAGCGCGTTCCTTGTTTGCGCCAGCCAGCGCCTGGGCCAGCATGTCGAGCAGCTTCTCCAGCTCGAACGGCTTTTCCAGCCATAAAATACCCTTGCTCGTCAGCGAGGCTTCGACTTCCTGCACCTGGCGCGTCGCCGCCGAGCACAGAATCAGGGGAATCGCGCGCGTCGCCGGGTCGAGGTAGAGCATGTCGAGCAGCGACCAGCCCGCCGGCATATTATCGAACAGCAGGTCGCACACAACCACGTCGGGCTGGCTTTCCTTGATCTGCTGGAACGCACCCTGGTGCTTGGCGATCGTCGTGACCTCGTATCCTTCCTCGCTCAGGAAATCGGCCAGCAGATTGAGAAAATCGTGATGATCATTTACAACTGTCACACGTTTTGGCGTGGCCATGGGCAGCCTCTTTTTCGGGGCTATGAAGTGGCAGAGATTTGCGCGCCATTGTAACGCGCTGCACTATATTATGCAAACAGCATTGCAACGCCACAAATGCGTTCAGCTCAATGCTGTGGGCGGGCTGTGTGGCCCATCTATTTCCCGCTCGGCAGAATACTGGTGATCGTAAAGATATTGCAAAGGTTTTCGCCAAAAGACGTGGCACTAATTGTGCAATAGGGGCAAGTAGACGTATTCGGCAGAAGGAGGAAAGCGTGTTTTTACAATCAACGACGATAAAGCGCGCTGCACCACTCCTGATAAGTAGCGCGACAAGCTTATATATTGTTTTGCGCGCACGCAAGCTTAGTATGGCTGATCCATCGGATGCGACATTGCTGAGGTTTGTGGGCGATCAGCCAGATTTAATCACAGTGCTGGTAGGAATGCCAGTATATTGGTACGTGGTGCATCGCCGTAACAATTTCGAGCAAATCAACCAGGGCGTGATGCGCGGCAAGCAGGCACAGCGTGTTCACTCGCTGCGGCAGGTATTTTCGGCGCTGCTGCTGGGCACCGAGCTGCTGGCCCGCCGAGCTGATCAGGCGAACCAGCCCGATCTGGCCCGGCTGGCGCGCCGGCTTAGCCGCGCGGTTCGGCAAGGTATTGTCGATCTGCGCGCGCTGGGCGAGCCTTATCCGCCCGATCTTGAGCGCATCTACGCCGCACAGCACCGCCCGCATACCAATGGCGCGAATGGGCTGGACCAGGCTTATTTGCAGTAGTACCACAGGGCTATAGGCCAGTGATGGTATAATCAGCGCTCCGACATAGCACTACCGGAGGAGCCGAGCGTGACCATCAAATCCGACCGCTGGATTCGCCGAATGGCGCACGAGCATGGCATGATCGAGCCGTTCGTCGAAAGCCAGGTGCGCCAGGGAGTGATCTCCTATGGCCTTTCATCGTATGGCTACGACATGCGGATCGCAAATGAGTTCAAGGTCTTCACCAACGTGTACAACACGCTTGTCGACCCGAAGCATTTCGATCCGCGTTCGTTTGTCGACATCACCGGCGACTACTGCGACATCCCGCCAAACTCGTTTGCGCTGGCGCGTACGGTGGAGTACTTCCGCATTCCACGCAATGTGCTGGCGATCTGCCTCGGCAAATCGACCTATGCGCGCTGCGGGATTATTGTGAACACGACGCCGTTCGAGCCGGGCTGGCGCGGCTATGTCACGATCGAGCTTTCCAACAGCACGCCGCTGCCCGCGCGCATTTATGCCAATGAGGGCATCGGGCAGGCACTGTTCTTCGAAAGCGACGAAGATTGCGAAACGTCGTACGACGACAAGCAGGGCAAGTATCTCGATCAGGTGGGCGTCGTTCCGCCGCGTTTGTAGTGCGCCGGGCGCTTGCCTTTCATTCGGCCAGAATGAATGAGCCACAGAGCGCACAGAGAGCAC
>LJCR01000507.1 GCA_001399705.1 Kouleothrix aurantiaca | reverse complement strand
CGCCCGCCATACGCTTCCAGCACCAGACCGCAGGCAACCGGCCCGCTGTTGGCGGCGTCGGCGCGCACCGCCGCGCGGATGTGCTGGCCGGGGTAGAGCGTGGGCGTGGCCAGCAGGCTGTAGCCGGGCATGGTAATCGCGGCGGGCGGGATAAACGTGGGCGTGCTGTCGTGCGCGGCGCGGCCCGGCGCAAGGTGCGCAAAGCGCAGCGCCAGGCTATGGCCGCCTTCATCCTCAGCATGCTCGACGCGCAAGGTGTCGGGCGTGGCCGATTGCCAGCCCTGCCCCGCACCAGGCAGGGAAAAATGGAAGCGCGCGCCATTTTTCGGCGCCAGCGGCGCATGCCCCGCCAGTGCCCGCCCGATATTCGCAATCGCAAATGTTTCGCGCACCGCGTCGCTGATCGCCCGCCCGCCGTCGGCGGCCGGCAGAAACAGCCGGTCGGCAACCGGCCCGCGCCAGTCCGGCCCTTCTTCAAGCGCACGGAGCCCGCCGCGAATGCCCAGCAGGCAGCCGAGATTGCCCGAGTTACAGTCGGTATCCCACCCGGCAGTGTTCGCGATCATCAGTGAGCGCTGGAAATCGCCCGCGCCATACAGCAAGCCAAGGATGATCAGCGCGTGATTCGGCACAATGTGGCAGTTGCCGGGGTAGCGGTCGTAGCCGTAGCGGGCGGCAATCTGCGTGCGGGCGGCCCGCCAGTCGTCGGGCGCGGCGGCGTGCCATGCGCGAATGTCGGCCACCAGCCGCGCAATAATCGAGTCGGCGGGCACAAAGCGCAGCCCGCAATCGATCAGCCGGTCGATATCGTCCTCGACAAAAGCCTGCGCTTCCATGGCCGCCAGCAGTCGCGGAGGCGCGTGCCTTCGAGAGCTGGCAAGACTACCAGAATGCCCTTACGCGCGCAATCGCGCCGCTAAGCGACGAGCAGCTGCAGCGGCGGCCCATCGCTGGCCTGCGCACACCAGGCGAGATCGCCGAACATATCGTCTTTGGGCGCGCCCTGCATCTGCATCGCACGCTGGGGGAAGAAGCGGCGGAATTACTGCCACTGCTTCGCTGGGAGGAAGCCGACGACCCACCGCGCACAGCCGCAGAAATTGTGGATGGGCTGGAGCTGACATGGCGCTGCGTCACTGCGTATCTGATGCGCGGCTCGCCCACTGATTCTCTTCCCGAAAACCAAGCACTGATTGTGCAGACGATCTGGGGCCTTCTCGATCACGATCTGCCCCACGCTGGCGAGCTATCGATGCTGCTGGGCGCGCAAGGTCTGCCGGGGGTTGAAATCTAGCTCGCCGCAGCGCGAGATGCGTAACTCGCTCAAAAGAAGGAGCACGCAATGGCCACCCACCATTTCACGCCAAGCCGCTACTACACCACCATGGGCGCGCACGAGCCCGCGCTCCATATCGCCGACGGCGACACCGTCATCACCAGCACGGTCGATGCGCGTGGCTGGGACGCAGCGCGCGCGCAGAGCGGGCCGCGCGGCAACCCGCAGACCGGGCCATTCTTTGTCGAGGGCGCGGCCCCGGGCGACACGCTGGCGCTGCGGCTCGACCGGATTGTGCCAAGCCGCCGCTATGGCTGGAGCGGCACCCTGCTGGCGCACAACGTCGTTGACCCCGAGTACGTGCCGAAGCTTGGCTGGCCCGCCGACGACCGCTCGACGCTGGCGGAGTGGGATGTGGATGCGGCCGCCGGCACCGCCAGGCTGCTCAGCCACGACGTCGGGCTGGGCGCGCTGGTGCTGCCGCTCGCGCCCATGCTTGGCTGCTTCGGCGTCGCGGCCCGCGGCGGCCAGGCGATCTCGACCGCGACCTCGGCTGAGCACGGCGGGAACATGGACTACCGTGGATGCGTGGCTGGCGCAACGCTTTACTTCCCGGTCTTCGAGCCGGGCGCGCTGATCCACGTTGGCGACGGGCATGCGCGCCAGGGCGATGGCGAGATCGCCGGCACTGGCATTGAGATCTCGATGGAGGTAGAGTTCACGGCCTGGCTGATCAAGGGCCAGCGCATCGAATGGCCGCGCGGCGAAAACGCCGACTACATCTTCACGATCGGCAATGCGCGCCCGCTCGACCAGGCGCTGCAGCACGCCACCAGCGAGATGCACCGCTGGCTGCTGGCCAGCTACGCGCTCGATCCGGCTGGCGCGGGCATCCTGCTTGGGCAGTGCGTCGAGTACGACCTGGGCAATGTCTTCGACCCGGCCTACACCATGGTCTGCAAGCTGCACAAGTCGTTCTTGCCGCATCGGGTATAATACGCGCATCCTATAGCAGGTTGCAGGCGGCAGGATGCAGAAGGCAGTTGCAAATTCCGCGCTCCAGCACGTTTCTTGCCGCGCATGAGTGGTCAATTGTTCTGCAAACCACTATGGAACACGCAATGGTTCATTTGCATGCTGCAAGGAGGCAACGATGCCCACATCCTTCGACCGCGACGCCATGCTCGCCGCGCTGGAAAGCGAGCAGAACGCGCTGACCGCCCTGCTGCCGCGCTTCAGCGACGCCCAGTGGCGCGACGCCAGCCGCGCCGACGGCTGGACCGCCCAGGATATTGCCAGCCACGTGGCCGACTCGATCTACGGCCTGGCGCGGCTGACGCTTGGCGAAATGGAACCAATGCTGCCAGCCGACCCGGCGACCGGCTGGATGGATGCCAGCGACTACAACGAGCAGCGCCGCCAGCAGAATCGCACCCTGCCACGCGAAAAGCTCGCCAGCCGCATGGCTGCCGCCTTTGGCACTGCCCGCCGCGCCATCGAAACCGTGCCCGACCCCGAGGCGGCCGGGCCATACGGCCCGCAGCACACCAAGGCCCAGTGGCTGCAGCGCATCATCGACCATGCGCGCGAGCACCGCACCGAGCTTGAGGAGCTGCTCGGCTAGCCTTGGTGAAAGATTACGCCGCTATCACAATCGCTCAGGAGCGTATCAGTTCGCTGCAAGCCATGGCCCATTTCGCCACATCCTGTAGTATGATAGGCTATCGTCACCGAAACAAGGTGATGAGAGCCGGTACGTGGAGCAGGGGAGGAAGTGATGCCGGCGATAAAGG
This sequence comes from Kouleothrix aurantiaca, assembly GCA_001399705.1. Classification (GTDB taxonomy): domain Bacteria; phylum Chloroflexota; class Chloroflexia; order Chloroflexales; family Roseiflexaceae; genus Kouleothrix; species Kouleothrix aurantiaca. The sequence goes on along the minus strand of LJCR01000507.1, from coordinate 444 downwards.
AGCGATCGATGCAGCAGGCAACCGAGCGTGCAGTGCGGCAGACCCGCCACATTCAGGAGCTACGCAGGCGCACGCAGGAACTCGAACGGATGCTGGAGATTGGCTCGTACGAAACGAAAATACGGCAGCGGCAGGCCGAAATTCAGTCGCTGCTCCAGCGCAGGGCCGCGCTGGAAAACGAGCTGCAGCACCTCCAGCGCACATTGAGGCAGCTGGAAACCAGCTAGCAGCGGAGTGGACAGGCGTTGGCCGGGCGGGCGGTGCTTCATGCATCGCCCGCTTGTTGTTGGCAGGGTATATATGCAAAAGGAGCGAATGATGGCAGCATTCTTTACGCCCGGCGCCGACGCAGCCATGCGCGAATACTACAACCAGCGCGCCGCCGAGTACGACCAGTGGTATTTGCGCGAAGGCGTGTTTGCCAGGCGCGAGAACGCCGAACGC
>LJCR01000506.1 GCA_001399705.1 Kouleothrix aurantiaca | reverse complement strand
ACACGCAGCAGAGTGGCGACCTGAAGAACGTGCGCATCACCAGCGCCATGCCCGATAATCTGGAGACCCTTGGGCAGAAGTCGGACACCGGCGATGCCCAGCGCCAGGGCAACCTGATCACGCTGAACCTGGCTTCGCTCGGCGCGCAAAAGGGCGTTGAGATCGCTATCCGCGCCAAGATCAAAGACGGTGTGGAAGTTGGCACGCGCCTGGTCAGCCAGGCCGATGCGACCTACGACGGACTGGCCGCGCCCTTGCAGTCGAACGTTGTGACGGTGCTGATCGTCGGCGAACAGCTTGGCCCGGTTGTCCAGGCCGCGACGCCCGGATCCACAGCGACGGCGACGAGCACAGCCTCGCCCACCAGCGGCGCAGCGGCGACGGCTACAGCCGCCCCAACCAGAGCGCCAACGGCGCAGCCAACCGTCACGCCCAAGCCGCCCGCGCCCGAGCTTCCTGCCACCAGCACTGGCGTGCCGCTCTCTGGCTTTGCACTGCTGGGCCTGACGCTGCTGCTGCGAACCGTGCGCCTGCACCGCGAGCAGACGCGAATCTAACAAACAGCGGCGGCCCCTGGCAGCGGCGCGTAAACTTCGGTTTGCGCGCCGCTGTTATGCCGCACTTTATACGCCCGCCGCCATATTTCTGTTATACTTGCGCCATCTGGAAAACGCCGAAGATACGCTTGTTTCGTAGCACTCCCCCTTGTCGCGTAGGCAGGTTAACCGACTGCCAAGTTCCGCTGTTTCACTGCCGTAACTGGCACGCATATACTGTTTTAACCAAAACTCAGCGCTCTATCGTGCCCGGGGCGTTCTTCAATTGCGCCATTCTTCTATAGCTGTGCCCATTATTTCAACAGCCTTGTAGTGCTGTGCGGAGGCTGCAATGGATGATTCTGCCAGCGCCCCCAGCCATGGTGTACCGATCGACCCCAGCGCGCTGGAGCAGCTGCTCCGCCAGAGCCTGCTCGGCCCAAGTGCCTGGTTCGAACTGGTGAGCGATGCGGTGATTGTGACGGGCGCGGACTGGACCATCCAGGCCTGGAATGGGGCGGCCGAGCGGATCTATGGCTGGCCGCGCAGCACCGCTCTCGGGCAGAGCTTCCAAACCGTGCTTCAGGTGCAGCGCTACGAGAATGGGCTGACCGAGGACGATGTGTGCGCGGCGCTGCTGCGCGATGGCGAGTGGCGCGGCGTGGTGGTGCAGCGCGCCCGCGATGGCCGCGAGCTGGTGATCGAGAGCGGGCTGCGCGCGATTCGCGATGAGAACGGCGCGATCGCTGCGACGATCGGCATCAACCGCGATGTCACGGCGCAGCACGCGGCCGAGCAGGCGCGGCAGCTGATGGAGCAGCAGCTGAGTGCGCTGCTGGAAGAACTGCCGGTGGGCATCAGCATTCTGGACGAGCAGCGCCAGATCGTCTACACCAACCCGGCCTTGACCCAGCTGCTGGGCTTTACCACCGCCGAGCTGCGTGCTGGCGCGTACCGTTCGCGCACCTACCTGCGCGCCGATGGCAGCGAGATGCCGATCCGCGAGAGCGCCAGCGCACGGGCAGTGGCCGAGCAGCGCCCGGTGCGGCAGGATATTGGCGTGGTGCTGGAAGACGGCCGCACGCTGTGGGTTGATGTGCACGCCGTGCCGCTGGGCACGCCCGGCTGGGCAGTGGCGACGGTGGTGGCGGATGCGACGGCGCGAGTGCAGGCCGAGCAGGCGCTGAGGGCGAGTGAAGCACGCTGGCGCGCGATTGTGGACAACGGCGCCGATGGCGTGCTGCTATTCGACCGCGACGGCAGATACTCCTATGTCAGCAGCACCGTGACAACCATGCTTGGCTACACAGAAGCAGAATTCCGCGGGCTATCCTACGCCGAGCTGACGCACCCCGACGATCTGGCGGCGCTGGAGGCGATGCGCGCGCGTGTGCTTGCCACGCCCGGCGCGCGCGCGCAGCTCGTTTCGCGGGTGCGCCACCGCGACGGCACGTGGCGCTGGATCGAGCGCAGCGTGGTGAACCAGCTTGCCGACCCGGCGATCGGCTGCGTGATCGTGAGCTTCCGCGATGTGACTGAGCGTGTGAAGGCCGAGCAGGCGCTGCGCGCCAGCGAAACACGCTACCGCGCACTGGCCGAAAACTTCCCGAATGGCGCGGTGCTGCTGTTCGACCGCGAGCTGCGCTACACGCTGGCCGACGGGCTGGGCATGGCGGCGGCCGGGCTGGATAAAACCGTCTTTCCTGGCGCAACACTGTGGGAAGTGTTATCGCCCGAGGCGGCACGCCAGATGGAGCCGCTCTACTACACGGCGCTGGCTGGTACGCCGCAGGTGGCCGATGTGCCGGTGGGCGGGACAGTCTACCGGACGTATGTGCTGCCGATCCCGAACGCGGACGGCGCCGTCGAGGGCGGCATGGTGATGACGCAGGATATTGGCGCGCAGGTGCGTGCCGAAGGGGCGCTGAAGCGCGCCAATGCGCGGCTGCAGGTGCTGGCCGACGCCTCGCGGGTGTTTGCGGCGGTGGGCAGCGACGAGCGCGCCGTGCTGGAGGCGGTGGCACGCACAATGGGCGAGCACATGCAGGCCGGTACGTTTGTGCGCACGCTTTCGGACGACGGCGATGTGCTGACGGGAGAATTTCTGTACGAGCGCGAGCCAGCAATGCTGGCACTGCTTCAGGCGCGGCTGATCGGTACGCGCGTGCGTGCCGATAGCGCGCACCCGGCCGCGCAGGTTTTGCGCAGCGGGCAGGCCATGCTGGTGCCAGACGTTGACCTGAGTGAGCTGCGCGAATTGCTTGAGCCAGGGGAACGGGCGATGCTAGATCGGTTTCAACCGCACAGCGTGGTCATGACGCCACTGCGCGACGGCGCACAGATCATTGGCACACTGGCGTTTGGGCGCCATGGCTCGGCGCTGCCGGCTTTCACGCCCGAAGATGTGCGCCTGGCCGAAGACCTGGCCGACCGCGCCGCGCTGGCGTTGCGCACCGCGCGCCTGATCGTCTCGCTGCGCGACGAGGTCGATGCGCGCGTGCGCGCCGAGCACGCGCTGACCGCCGAGCACCAGCGCGTGATCCAGCTCAAGGACGAGTTTCTGGCGACCGTGTCGCACGAGCTGCGCACGCCGCTGGTATCGGTGCTGGGGCAGGCCGAGCTGCTGCTGTATGGCGTGTATGGCGAGCAGCCGCCCGGGCAGGCACAGGCGGTGCGCACGATTGAGCGCAACGGCCAGCAGCTGCTGGCGCTGATCAACGACATTCTGGACTACACCAAGTTTGAGGCCGGGCGCGTGACGCTGGACCACCAGCTCATTCAGGTGGCGGCGCTGTGCCAGGAGAGCGTGCAGCTGGTAATGCCGACCGCCAAGGCCAAACGGCTCGCCCTTGCCATCACGCTGGACCCGGCGGCGGAAGTGGTGCGGGCCGACGAGCGGCGCCTGCGGCAGATTCTGAACAACCTGCTTTCGAACGCGGTGAAGTTCACGCCGGCCGGCGGCAGCATAACGCTGAGCAC
>LJCR01000505.1 GCA_001399705.1 Kouleothrix aurantiaca | reverse complement strand
CCCTACGCCGCTCCAGCGGGCGAGGTAACGGTGGTGGGGCAGATCCGCCGCTCGCAGGAGAATTTCGGTGGGCCGGCCGACCCGCCGTTCACCGCCGAGCGCCCGCGCCTGGATGCCTGGTTTCTGGTCAACATTCCGCGCATCACCGAGCAGGCTGGCTACCCGCTGCTGCCGATCTTTGTCGAGCAGCTGACCGCAACCGGCGACCCCGATCTGCCGCGCCGCGACCCGCTCACCGACCTGGGCGAAGGCCCGCACCTGGGCTATGCGATCCAGTGGTTCGCCTTTTCGGTGATTTTGCTGGTGGGCTATGTGGTGTTTGTGCTGCGCCGCCAGCGCCTGGCTGCGGGGATGAAAGGGTGACAAGATGAGAGGGTGACAGGTGGCAGTAGGCAGTAGGCAGTAGGCACAACTTTCAACCTTCTAACCTGCAACTTTAACTCTTCGCGCCCTTCGCGTTCTTTGCGGTTCATTCTTCTGGTCGTTGGTCGTCGCAACCTGCAACCCGCAACTCGCAACTCAAAACCTCCGTGCCTCCGTGTCTCTGTGGTAAATTTCGGTCGCCCTTCGATACGGCCTTCGGCCTACTCAGGACGCAATTGTTGGTTCTTGGCTCTCGGTTCTCGGCTCTGTCTAGCCCAGCTCTTCGCGCAGGCGCTTTTCGGCCCGCACTGTCGCGTGGTCAATATAGCCAAGAAACGATTCTTGCAGCTCGCGCAGCTCGTCGGCGGTGAATTCGCGCTCGGGCTCCAGCGCGCGGCGGGCGGCCAGCGCCATCAGATCAGCCACTTCGTCGTCGGGGCGGCGCAGCTCGGGCGGCAGCAGCGGCGTGGCGAGAAAAAAGCCGGCGAAGATCGCGCTGAACACCAGCAATTGCTGCCCGGGGCTCAGGTCGGTGCGCAGCAGCCCGCGCTCGCGCAGCAACGCAAGGTACACAGCAAAACCCGCCATGCGCTCGGCAAACGCGGCGCTGCTGTGCTCGCCACCCGCCAGCTTGCCAACAATGGTTGGGTCGCCCAGCAGCAGCGCTTTGAGCAGCGGTCGCTGCATCAGCGCGAGCGCGGAATGTTTAAGCAGACCGTGCAGCGTTCCCCCGGCCGGGTCGGCGGCGATGCGCGTGCGCAAATCGGCGCTCATCGCCAGGCGCTCGCGTGATGTGACAAGGAATGCCACGCCGGGCGCGCGCCGAAGAATGTCCGCCAGCAGCGCTGCCCCATCCGCGCCGTCGCTCAGCTCAGGCGCAAGCAAGTGCTCAAAGTTGTCGAGAACGAGCAGCAGCTCCTTGTCGCGCAGATATGCCAGCACATGCTCGTGCGGTTCGCGCTGGCCCTGAGGCTGGATGTTCAGCGCCGAGAGGATTGCCGGCGCCAGAAACGCGGCCGAACTGATCGGCTGGAGCGGGACAAACGCCGCGCCATCGGTGAATATTTCGGCCTGCTCGGCCGCCGCAGCAAGGGCGAGGCGTGTCTTGCCAATGCCGCCCGGCCCGACGATTGTGATCAGGCGGCAGGCCGGATTCTCCAGCAGCGCGCCCAGTTCCGCCAGATCGTTTTCGCGCCCGATCAGCGGTGTTGACGCGGTGGGTAATTGCGCGTGGCGGGTTTGATCGGCTTCTGGCCCGCGCATCTCGGTTCGCGGCCCGCCGTCGCGGATCTGCTCATACAGCGCGGTCGTCGCAGCTTCCGGCTCGATGCCCAGGTCGCGCGCCAGCACACGGCGGCAGCTTTCGTACTGCGCGAGGGCGGAGCTGCGCTGCCCGCCGTGCGCCAGCAGGCGTATGAGCTGGCGGTGAGCTTCTTCGCGCCAGGGTTCCAGCTCGATCTGGCGCTGGGCGCAGGCGCGAGCCTGATTGTGGTTGCCGCGCCGCTCGTGAAAGACGGCCAGGCGCATGAGCGCGCCTAGCGCATTCTGATGGAGCCGTTCGCGCTTGCGCAGCAGCCACTCCTCGAATGGCGCGCTGTCGCCCACGCTAAAGCCGGCCAGAAAATCGCCCTGGTACAGACTAACGGCCTGTTCAAGCCGAGCGGCACAGCTGCGGCAGCGCTCGGGGTGGCGATGCGCATGCTTTTCGCATTCTCTCAGCAAAGCGGCAAATGTTGAACAATCCAGGCTGTTGCTGTCGCGCAGGTTGAGCTGAATGGTGTCGCGAGTGATAAGCAGGAATGGCGGGGTGGTGCTGGCATCGCCGAGCACCGTGCGGAGGTTGGCGAGCGCCTGCCGCAGATTATGCCGCGCCGCTTCGTCGGGCAGCTCGGGCCACAGCAGCGCGGCCAGGGTGTCGCGCAGATGCGGGCGCCCGGCTTCAACGGCTAGGTAGGCAAGCAGCGCGCGCGCCTTGTTATAGGCAAAGCCGCCAGCCGGCTGCCCATCAAGCGTAATCTGCATTGGGCCAAGCAGCGCAAGCGATAGTCGAGCCATGGCTACCTGCCTCCACCCATCCCCACTGCAATATGAGCCGACTCGGAAATCCGATACCGCCCATTATATCGCTGCAAGTGATGCGAAACAATAGGTATTGGCATATTCTGTGACGTTTCTCTGACGCTCGCCTGCTATGCTGACAATCACGTTCCCTTGCAGCGCCCTATCGAGAAATAGCCCTTATCAACCCGTTTTCAGCAGCGGCGAAGAGGTGAAGCGATGACCGAACCGCGGCGGTATCGTGTCTACCTCCTGCGCCTGTGGCAAGCGGAAGGCGAGGAAGGTGGCCTGGTCTGGCGAGCAGCGCTCGAAGATGCGCCGACGGGTGAGCGGAAGGGCTTCGCCGACATAGCGCGGCTGTGTGCGTTTCTTCAGGCAATAACGGCCGATGGCGCTGCACACGATACCCAGCCGCCTGACACACCACTATAAGCATGGGAATCTCAAATTCAATGAAGGAGGAAAATATGTTCGGTATGTGCAGGAATACCTGGCGCAACCTGCGCGCGCTCGCCGCCTTGCTTCTCGTGCTGTCCGCCGTATTGAGCACCGCAGCCAGCGCGCGAGCAGTTACACCAAACCGTGCGGCCAACACAGACCCCGATGCGGCAACCGCCTGGCACAACATTGCCGTGCAGTTTTTGGCCACAGCCACGCCACCGCGCCCAACTCCCATTCCATTCCTCGATCTGGCGATCGTGCAGGCCGCCGTTCACGACGCCGTCCAGGCCAGCGACCGACGCTACGCGCCCTATCACGTAGCGTTCCCGGCTGGCACGTCTGGCTCGCCCGAGGCCGCCGCCGCCAAGGCCGCGCACGATGTGCTCGTTGGTATTTTGCCCGGCCAGCAAGCCGCGCTCGATACGATGTACCACGAGTATTTCGCCGGCCAGGGCCTGGCCGAAAGCGACCCGGGCGTGCAGGTTGGCGCGACGGCTGCGGCGGGTATTCTGGCGCTGCGGGCGAATGATGGGCGTGTGCCGAGCCCTGCCCCGGCACCCTTCACTGGCGGCACTGCGCCCGGCCAGTGGCGCCCGACGCCGTCCTTGCTGCCGGGGCCGCCGCCAACGCTGGCACCCATGGCGAGCCCGTTGCTTGGC
>LJCR01000504.1 GCA_001399705.1 Kouleothrix aurantiaca | reverse complement strand
CCAGCCCGGCATCAAGAGCAGCGTAGAGCCGTTCGCGGGCAACCAGACGCGGGCGAGGCGGCGGGGCTGCGAGTGCGAAGGCGCTGGCTACTGGAAGGCGCTCGTCGCGACGCACCACGCCTTTTTCGATCATCTGCTGGCTTCGGCCCATCTGCTCCTGCCTTTCGTGTAGATGCTACAGGATAGCATGGATCGGGCGCGCTGATTGCGTGGCGCCGGTGCGCCTTTCGGCGGCAGAGCTGATGGGCGGGTTGCACAGGCGCGGTATGTGCAGGCGTGCGAGAATGGTCTTCATCGCTGCTGCGAACGTCAGCGTCGCTCCGGTCAAACCTTCCATCGCGCGGCCCAACCATTCCAGCGCTGCGACGAAACTCTCTATCGCCACGGCGAAAGTCGTGCTTGCTCGAGCCCAAGCTTCTGTCGCTGCTGCGAAAGTCTTTGTCGCTCACGTCGAACCTTCTGCTGCTCAATCATACCATTCCAGCGCTGCTGCACAAGTCTTTGCGCTCCTGCCGAACTTTCCCGTGCTGCCAGCCCCCAAAGAAAACGCGCGCATAGCTGCAGCAGGGCAGCCATGTATCCGAGCCACGCTAGTACTTTTGGTTCGGAACTAACTCGTCGCTTCTCCTACTACCCGGTAGGATCATTGTGCCGTAGACAAACACTGGCTGATAAAGCTATGCTGGTGCTATCAGCCAGTAGCTGTAACTATCGTCAATCATAGCAACGAAAGGATCTCTGCTAATGAGCCAACGTCGCAGCAAAACACTCACCACAACGCAGATCGCTGCCGACCGCACCACCCTGCGTGCACTCAAGCTTCTGCCTGATTACGCTCCTTTGAACCAGGCGTACAGTACCAATGCGCTGCTCACGCTCGATCAGCAGCTCAACCAGGCCGAAGAGCGCGAGTTCCAGCTAGAAACCGCGCTTGCCGCCGCGCGAGCATCGCGTGCAGAGCTGAGCACGATGCTGCATCAGGGCGTAATTGGTGCCAAAATCGCAGTGATCAGCCAGTATGGGCATAATTCCGACGCCGTAGCATCGCTTGGCCTCAAAAAGAAGAGCGAGTATCGCCGCCCGGCTCGTCGCACGGCTAAAGACGACGCGTAAGCGCATGCTCGATGCCATACCGTCAGGCGGCGAGGCGTCGCACACTGCTGCACCGTGCCTCGCGCCTGACGGCAACAAACTCGCATTCCTCGGCGTACCTCGCAACACGCACGGCATAACCCAATCGCGGGCCGCCACCTGCCGCTTAGCCTCGCCTCAATGTTTCCCCGGCCGATCGTATTCGTCACAGATACGTTTGTACGCGCTTTGTTACACAACTGCTATCGATCCTCGTAGGCGCGAGGCCAGGCGCAGCGCGTATACTTGGCGCACGGACGCAATCCTACCTCGTATCAGTGTGGCCTGACTCAAAGCACGTTTACGCCATCAACGTGTCATCGCGCTTCGTATAAACACCATGCCCTCCGAAACCGAGTGAATACGCTGGCGTTGGACATTGGCACGCAAGCAAAGCTTCACCGTACCATCGAAATCAGCACATCACAGCATGTTGCGGGAGTGAATGAATGGATGATACTGCTGGGCATGCGCACCTGAGCCGGCGCACCTTTCTGCGAACCATCAGCGGCGCTGCCGGCTTGCTTGCTGCTGCGCCGCTGCTTGGGGCAAGCGCCGGCGCGGCAGCACACAGCGCGCCCGGCAGCACGCTGCTCACAGGCAGAGCGCTTCGCGTTGGTGTGCTGCTGGCTCAGCCGCCCTCCTACCCCGAGATTGGGGCAAACTTCCTCGCCGGCATGCAGCTGTACCTGGCGCAACACGGTGGACAGGCCGGCATGCGCGCAGTGGAGCTGCTTGTACGCGAGAGCGGCGTGCTGCCCGATCGCGCGCTGACGGAAATGCGCGCGCTGCTCGAACCTGCGCAGGCCGATCTGCTCGTCGGCATGATGCGCTCGGGAATTGCAAGCAGCCTGCACCCAGCCATGGAGGCGCAACAGGTCCCGCTGATCGTCGGCGGGGCGGGCGCAAACCTGACGCGCCAGGCCGATGGGCGAGCGTACATCTTCCGCAACACGCTGGGCGCGTGGCGCGGGAGCTGGGCGCTTGGCAACTGGGCCGCGCGCAACCTGGGCAGCACGGCGCTGATCGCCACATCGTTCTACGACAGCGGCTACGACGCAAACTACCTGTTTGAGCTTGGCTTCGAAGGCGCGGGCGGCACAGTGATCGGCACCAGAGTCAGCCACCGCCCAACCGATCGGCCTGGGCACCTCGGCGCACTGATGCGCGCTATTCAGCAGGCCCAGCCCACGGTGGTGTTTGCAGGCTACGCGGGGCAGGCGGCAACTGAATTTGTGCGCGCATACGCCACAGCCGGGCTGCACGGCCGCATACCACTGCTGGGCGCAGGCTTTCTTGCCGACGAACGCCACCTGCAAGAGCTTGGTGAGGCGGCGGTTGGCATTCGTACCGCGCTGCCGTGGGCGCCGTCGCTCGACACAAGCGCCAACCGCGACTTCAAACAGGCCTTTCGCGCCAGCACAGGCCGCCCAGCCGACGCATTTGCCGTGCTTGGCTATGACACCGCGCAGTTGATCGCGGCGGCAAGCCGTGTGACCGGCGGCGACTCGGGCGCACTGCGCCAAGCACTGGCCAGCGCCGCGTTCGCAGGCCCGCGCGGCCCGGTGGCAATGGATTCATACGCGCTCGATGTGAGCACGCCGCTCTACCTGCGCGAAGTGCAAGGCACCGGCGGCCACTTGCATAACGCTGTGGTTGGTGAGCTGTTCGCGCCGCCACAATTGGATGCGCGCTTTCAAGCGGTGCGCGCCACAACGAAAACCGACTGGCAAAACGCCTACCTGTGTGTGTAAGCGCTGACGTTCAGGAGGATGTATGGCCGACCCATTTCTTTCGGAAATCAGGCTGATGAGCTTTGTATTCCCGCCAAAAGGCTGGGCGCTCTGCAATGGCCAGCTGCTGCCAATTAACCAGAACCAGGCCTTGTTTTCGCTGCTGGGCACCACCTACGGCGGCAACGGGCAAACCACCTTCGCACTGCCCGACCTGCGAGGCCGCACGCCCATCCACATGGGTTCGGGGCACACGCTGGGCGAGCAGGGCGGCGAACAATCCCACACGCTGACGATCGCTGAGCTGCCCACGCACACCCACACACTGAGCGCCTCCTCCGCAGTGGGCAATGCCGTCGTCCCAACAAACGGCCTGCTCGCAAGCCCGATGAACCAGAGCTACCGCCCGGCCGATAAGGGGCTAACATCACTCATACCGGCTACGATATCATCAATTGGCGGCTCGCAGGCACACCTCAACATGCAACCATTCCTAACCCTGAGCTTCTGCATCGCGCTCCAGGGCATCTTCCCAAGCCAGACCTAGTGCGCTTCGGCGCAGGGATGGCGGAGGGCATTCAGACCGCATCGCCTGCTTCCATTCCGAACGCCTTTCTTGTTTCTGCACGAGCCTAGCGAGGACACGATGGCACAGCC
>LJCR01000503.1 GCA_001399705.1 Kouleothrix aurantiaca | reverse complement strand
ATGCGATACACCCAGGACGTGAACATGGCCGGGTCTTCGAGCTGGCGAATACCGCGATACACCTTCAGGAACACTTCCTGCGCCTGATCTTCGGCATCCTGCCGGTCGCCCATCAGGCGGTAGGCCGTGGCATAGACGCGCTCTTTGTACATCGAGACCAGCAGCTCAAAGGCGCGCGTGTCGCTGGGCAGTGTGCGCTGGCACAGGCGCACCAGCTCGTCGGGAGCGGGTGTCTGCATAGCGTCCGTCTCCTCCTATTGCTCGTTTGACGCTGCGTAAAGCGATGTGCAGGAATTGCTAACGTTGTCGAAGCGGAAAAGTGCTATACGCTACCAAAATCCACTAAAACTGTCAACTTTCTTGTGCATGACCGCGAATGAAATCCATCACCGGTGCGTTTTGCGTAATCCTACAGTGAACACACGCAATCGCTGGCCTACTCGCCTCCCATTATAGGTGACATATTTGCACGCGAAAAAGTCACGCTCGCCGGTGACTTTTCCGTTAGGCCGGCGTCTTGCACCTTAGTTCTGATTCTACCGTTTCGCTAGGCGGCAATATGCCGGCTGCGGGCACATGAACCCATGTCACATATTCTGATTGTCGATGAGCAGGCCGAGATTTGCTACCTGCTCGAACGCATGCTACGCCGTTCGGGTTACACTACCCACGCGGTTGCGTCGGGTAGCGAGGCCGCGCAGAGCGCACGGCTGGCTGCGCCCGACTTGGTGCTGCTGGATTTTGTGCAGTGGAATGTTCCACTCCGGCAGGTGCTGGCGCGGCTGAGCGAAAGCCTGCCAAACACACGGACACCGTTCGTTGTGATGAGCACCAACGCTCCAATCGATATGGCTGACCTGGCTGGCCTGAACGTCGCCGGCTTTTTGCACAAGCCGTTTTTGATGGCAAGCCTGCTCGCTGCGGTTGAGTGCGGTTTGAAGATGGCTATGGCTGCGCGCTGGCGCGGTGAGCGCCGTTGGCAGGGTGAACCAAGAACCGCAGAACCAGGGAACCGCAGAACCGCAGAACCAAGAACCAAGAACCAAGAACCGCAGAACCACGAAACCTGCAACGTGCAAACCTGCAACTCTTGTGATGAACTTCGCCCTTCGCTTGCCATTCGTCGGTTGTTTGCAGCGTAGCGCGCTCGCCGCTATAATTTCGCTGCGCCCCAATTTCCCCCTTGCACCCCCGCACGGCGCTATCCTTCCCAAACATGTGTTATGATAGTGATGTGTTTCACAAATAAAGCAAACTGCGTGGCTGGGCTTGCCCGCGCAGCACTGGTGATTCGAAGCTCGTGCGGCAGAGTCGCATCCTAAGAGGCGTGTAGCGCGTATCGAAAGGTGCGCAGGCGCAACGACCTTCCACCAGCCGCGGCTTTCGAGCGCGGCACGCAGCATCCTGATCTGGAAAGGGACCCGCAGATGTCTGACTTTCTGGCTGCCCGTTCGCAAATGGCGATGTCGCTGGCGTTCCATATTATCTTCGCCGCCATCGGCATTGGCATGCCCCTCCTCATGGTGATCGCCGAGGCGCTGTGGCTGCGCACGCGCGACGAAACCTACCTGACGCTGGCCAAGCGCTGGGCGAAAGGCACCGCCATCCTGTTCGCGGTTGGCGCGGTGTCGGGCACGGTGCTGTCGTTTGAGCTGGGGCTGCTGTGGCCGGGATTTATGCGCTTCGCCGGCCCAATCATCGGCATGCCGTTCTCGCTCGAAGGCTTTGCGTTCTTCACCGAGGCGATTTTCCTGGGTATCTACCTGTATGGCTGGAAGCGCGTGCCGGCCGGCGCGCACCTGTTCGCCGGAATTATGACGGCGCTGAGCGGCGCGATTTCGGGCATATTTGTGGTGATGGCAAACGCCTGGATGAACTCGCCCACCGGCTTCCGCATGGAAAATGGCCAGCCGGTTGATATCGACCCGATCGCGGCGATGTTCAACCCGAACTGGTTTCAGCAAACCCTGCATATGACCATTGCGGCCTACCTGGCGACGGGCGCGGCAGTGGCTGGCGTTCATGCGTTTCTGCTGCTGCGCCACACCAACGACCGCTTTCACCGGCACGCGCTAGGCATTGCGCTGGCGCTCATGGCGGTGACGGCGCTGCTCCAGCCGATCAGTGGCGACCATAGCGCGAAGAAAGTGGCCGAAACACAGCCGGCCAAGCTGGCCGCGCTGGAAGGGCAGTTCCAAACCGAGCGCGGCGCGCCGCTGCGCATTGGCGGCCTGCCCGACCCGGCTACCGAGACAACTCGCTACGCGCTTGAGATCCCTGGTGGCCTGAGCTTTCTGGCCTATGGAAAATTCGACGCCGAGGTGGTCGGGCTCGACCAGTTCCCGCCCGACGAGCGCCCGAACACGGTGATTGTGCATCTCGCCTTCCAGATCATGGTGGCGTGCGGCTTTGCGCTGATGGGTTTGGGCCTGCTGCGCGCCTTGCTGGCGCAGCCACCGGTCGATGAGCTGCTGGCGGCGTTACTAAACGCCCACGAGCGCAAGAGCAAGTAGCTTCGCGCTACGGAAAAAGGGGCAAAAATGCGCAGGGCGCGATCCGTCGAGATCGCGCCCTGCGCATTTAGCTTTGGAGCGAGCTGTGCTTACGCCAGCACCGGCTCGCCAACTGCCGCCTTGTTGAACGTGAACTTGCCGCTCCCGTCCACGCCAACTTCGATGGTGTCGCCTTCGCGGAACTCGCCCTGCAGCAGCCGCAGCGCCAGCTCGTTCTGCAAGCGCTGCTGGATCACCCGCTTCAGCGGGCGCGCGCCATAGATCGGATCGTAGCCCTCATCGCCCAGGCGCGCCCGTGCGGCGTCGGTCAGCGCCAGCGTGATCTTGCGCTCGGCCAGCAGCTTGCGCAGCCGCCCCAGCTGGATCTCGACGATCTCGCCGATCTGGTTGCGCCCAAGCGGGTGGAACACAATGATCTCGTCGATGCGGTTCAGGAATTCCGGCCGGAATTCGTCGCGGATCTCTTCCATCACGCGCTCGCGAATCGTTTCCTGATCGACATTATCGCGGGTCATTTCCTGAATCAGCGGGCTGGCAGTGTTGCTGGTCATGATGATCACGGCGTTCTTGAAGTTCACCACCCGCCCCTGCCCGTCGGTCAGCCGCCCGTCGTCAAGGATTTGCAGCAGCACATTGAACACGTCGGCGTGCGCTTTCTCGATTTCGTCGAACAACACCACGCTGTAGGGCTTGCGCCGCACCGCCTCGGTGAGCTGGCCGCCTTCCTCATAGCCGACGTAGCCGGGAGGTGCGCCGATCAGCCGCGCGACGGTGTGCTTCTCCATATACTCCGACAGGTCGAGCCGGATCATGGCACTTTCGTCGGCGAACAGGAACTCGGCCAGCGCGCGGGCCAGCTCGGTTTTGCCTACGCCCGTCGGCCCAAGGAACAGGAACGAGCCCAGCGGCCGGTTCGGGTCTTGCAGGCCCGCGCGCGAGCGGCGCACGGCGTTCGAAACCGCACGAACGGCTTCTTCCTGCCCGATCACCCGCATGTGCAGGCGCTGTTCCATC
>LJCR01000502.1 GCA_001399705.1 Kouleothrix aurantiaca | reverse complement strand
GGATGCGCAGCGGCTTGGCCGGCACTTTCATCACCGGCAGCGCCAGCATCATCGGGTCGTTGTTTTGCACGCGCCAGTAGAAGGCAAAGGCCGTGTCGAACAGCGGCAGATCTTCGTGGCGGCGGATGAGCGTGCAGCGCGCCGCCGAGCGAAAATCCTCGCGGCTGGTGATCGGCACGAACTCCAGCGCGTGCACAAGCTCCAGCGCCTGGCCAGGGCTGACATCCACGCCCATTTCGCGCAGCAAGAAAGTGAAAGCCAGCACATGCTGCATCAGAAAGCCGGGTTGCGAGGCAGGTTGATCGCTTGTCATAATTACTCTATTTGTAGGGCGAGGCTCAGTATCTTTTGAAAAGCCACCAAATCACCAAGAGTTTGGAGCTTTAGCTCTGCGTGCCTCTGTGCCTCTGTGGTGACGTTCCTGGCATTCTCATCTGAATAATAGTGGGGCTAAAGTGTGCTTGCGCCGCTTTAGCGCGCGGCCTTTTCCACCAGCGACTTCACCGCGCCGGCGCGCACCTGGTTGATGTCGTCCTGATACTTCAGAATTGCGCCCAGCGTATCTTCCACCGCGCCCACGCTCAGCTCGTGCGTATCGAGCGCGACCAGCGCCTGCGTCCAGTCGAGCGTTTCGGCCACGCCCGGCAGCTTGTACAGGTCGAGCTTGCGCAGCTCCTGCACGAACACCGTCACCTGGCGCGACAGGCGCTCGGAGGCGTCGGGCACCTTGGCAGCCACAATCTGCTGCTCTTTCTCCAGCGACGGGTAATCGATCCAGTAGAACAGGCAGCGGCGCTTGAGCGCGTCGTGCACTTCGCGGGTGCGGTTGCTGGTGAGGATGACGGTGGGTGGCTGCGCGGCGCGGATGGTGCCGATCTCGGGAATGCTGATCTGCCAGTCGGAAAGCAGCTCGAGCAAGAAAGCCTCGAACTCTTCGTCGGCGCGGTCCAGCTCGTCGATCAGCAGAATGGGCGGCTGGGCATCTTCGGCGCTGGCCTCGATCGCCTGGAGCAGCGGGCGCTTGATCAGAAATTCGGGGCCGAAAATATCGTGCATAGTCTGCTGGGTGTTGGACGCGCCAGCGCTTTCGAGCAGGCGAATCTGGAGCATCTGGCGCGTGTAGTTCCACTCGTAGATCGTGGTATTGACGTCCAGGCCCTCGTAGCATTGCAGGCGGATCAGCCGGCGGCCGGTCATGGCGGCCAGCGTTTTGGCAATTTCGGTCTTGCCGACGCCGGCCTCGCCTTCGAGCAGCAGTGGTTTTTGCAGCTTCAGGGCAAGAAATAGTGCAGTGGCAAGCGGCCGGTCGGCCACGTAGCGATGGCTGGCGAGGGCTTCCTGCAGCGCTTCGATCGACGCAATATTCATGGTCGGGGGCCTTGTCTATTCAGCGGAAGGACAGGGCGTATTGTAGCATACTACGGCGGCCACCTGGCCCGCTGTATGGCAGCAATGCGTTCAAAACATAGTACGGGTTACTCAGCGTTCAGGCGAACACTACGTAACCCGTACTGGCCAGAGAGTATCTGAGGGCTTACTTGGTAATAAAGACAAGCTCCTCGGTGTAGGGCCCCCACCCAAACGAATTGTATGCCCGAATTTTCCAGGTATACTGATTTTTCGCCTGAAGGCCATCAACCGTGAATGATGTGTCGGTGCCGTTAATATAGGCGGTGCCATTCTTAAATGATTTGCCGGTATTATCTTCCATGCGAATGCGATAGAGCAGGGCCCCACTCACCGGCTGCCATTTGATCACGACACTTCTGCTATTGCGCTTCAGCACGCTGTTGGTTCGCGGGCTAAGCACAGTTACGGCCGGGGGCAAGGTGCCAGCGTCTGCCGCTGGTGTAAAGAAAGTTTGTGGTTCGCCATATACCCAGCCGCGCGCAGTAAAACTGCCAACCCGCCAGAAATACGCGGTGCCAGGCTGCAGATTCGAGCTAATGCGCGTGAAAGCTGGCGTAGCAGAGATTTTAGAAACATTATGCTCTGTGTCAACGATCATAAGAGCTTCGGTGCTAAATGTGCTGTCAGTCGAGACCTGCACGCGATGCTCACCCAGCATAATCGGAGACCAAAGCAGAATCGGGGCGAGCGTGGTGATCGACTCGCTGCTGGCGGGATACAGCAGGCGCGCCAGCACATCGTACTTTGCGATTGGGAGATACGTATGGCAGCCCTCTTCCGGGCAGGTCTCCTGGGTGGTGGCTGTTTGGCGCGGTGCTGCGGACATAACGCCAAGCGACAGCATGCAGAACAAGGCAATGCAACAGAGTTGAATGATACGCATGGACCATTTCTCCCTTTTTCGTTTGCCAGTAGATGGGGTGGCAACGATCTTACTGGGAGAAGATGAATAAGCAATGATTTGAAACCACCTCGTTGGTGACATTGAGCGAGCTGTTTCGCACTCCTTTGCTTCCCGACTAAGTATGCAGATACGCAATGGAACAGGCTCATCCCGTGATATAACGCTGTCACTCGTTCATCCGGGCGACAGCGTTATATAACAGTTTTGTTAGCCGCGCTATGGTCCTTCAAAGCGCGTGATCAGCTCGCGGCCAAGCAAGCCAAGCAGCACCTCGTAGGGCGTGCCAGCGTTCTCGGGGTGGTACTCGAAACGCGCGCGCTCGAAGTACTGAACGGTGTATTTTTGCCCGGTGTCGGGGCGCGTGGCCTCAAACGGCTCGGTGATCGGCAGGCCCATGAGCGCCAGGCCGCCCAGCTGCTGCCAGCGCGCCAGAAAGGGCTGGCAGAGCGAGTGCCCGCTTTCGGGGAAGAACTGGCAGCCGGGCGGCGCGCCCGAAACCTTTGGCTGCGCCTGCCACTCGACGCCGAAGCGGCTGAGCAGCGAAACGCCCAGCAGGCCAAGCTGCACTTCATAGGGCGAGCCGGCGAACTCGGGGAAATACTCAAAGCGCGCGCGCTCGAAATACTGCACCACGCGCGGCCGGCCGCTGCCCGCCTCGGGCTCGGTAATTTCTTCGGTGAGCGGGTAGCCAAAGCCGGCCAGGCCTCCATGCGCCTCCCAGAAGCTGCGGAACGAGCCGCGCAGCGAGTGGCCGGTTTCGGGGAAGATGCGCGCGTTCTGCGCGGCCGGCGGGTCGTACTCGACATAGACCGGCGAACCTTGCTCATCCAGCCGCAGGTTCAGCACGCCATTTTCAGGGAAGATCAGGAAGCGCACGCGCCCGTTCCAGTGGCGCACCAGCGCCTCGCGGCAGCTGCACGGAATCTGGACGATCTGATTGCCGACGTCGGTGTTCCACAGCACGTCCACGCGCCGCGCCCCGCCGAAGCGATACCAGTAGGTATTTGGCATGTCGCCGCGCCGGCCGTCGGCAGGCACCTCAGTGAGCGACAGCCCGCTAAGCGCGCTAGTCATGGCACGGTAGGCGATATAGGCGGGCTTGCGCAGGTTCGGCGCGTTCGGGTCGAGCGGGTAGGTGCGGCGCAGCAGGCCGTAGTTCAGCTCGTGGTAGTTGTCGTTGTATACCGGCTGATCGTAGGGCGCGGTGGGAATACTGTCG
>LJCR01000501.1 GCA_001399705.1 Kouleothrix aurantiaca | reverse complement strand
GAATACGAGCGCGGCGTGGCTGCGCTGCGTCGGGGCTTGGGCACGGCTGCCTGGGCGGCGTCCTGGGCGGCTGGCGAGTCGCTCCAGCTTGATGCGGCGGTGGCAGAAGCGCGCACCCTCCTACCAGATCCAGCTTCGGTGTAAACGAAGGCCGCCCCAGCCCTGGCGGGCTGAGGCGGCGCTTGCCGTGACAGATGTTGGTAGGCGTTAGAACGGAATATCTTCCGTGCTCGCCACGTCCTCGGTCTCGGTGCTGGGGGCTTCAGGCATGCGCGCGTTGAGGAACATTACCTCCTCTGCGCGCACCACCGTCTTGAAGCGTTTCTGGCCGGTTTCACGATCATTCCACGAGCGAGTATGCAGGCTGCCGATCACCCGCACCCGGCTGCCCTTGCACAGCGATTGCCCGCAGCGCTCGGCCAGCCGTTCCCAAGCTTCCACCGGCGTCCAATCGGTCGAAACCTGCCGCTCGCCATTTTCCCCACGACCGATCCAGCGCCTGGTCGCCACGCTGAAGCTGCACACCGCCACACCCGCCGGGGTGAAGCGCTGCTCAGGCTCCGCGCCAAGCCACCCAATCAACTCAATCCGATTCAGCGTTCCCTTGATCTGTTCCATTGCTCGTACCTCGTAGTGTTCACTCGTCCCAAATCCCCGGCCACGGCGACCAGGTATAATTTTTACCGCCGATCGTACTACAACGATACGGCCCAGTTTCGAAAATTTGTCCTAGTTTCGGCTCACTGGCACATACAGGCGGCGCTGCGAGTTTACCGGGGTTGTGGTTGGCGTGTTGGTGGGCTTCACCGTCGGCGATGCGGTTGGCGAGTTCGTTGGGCTTGGCGTCAACGGGTTGGGCGTAACCGTCGGGCCAGTCGAGAGCAAGTTGATATAGTTGTGGAAGTAGTAGTCGGCGGCCGCGCTATCGATGCTCGATTCGTTATCGTGCGTGGCAATCACCAGAATGCCACTGGCAGTGTTGACGGTTTGCTTGGTGCTACTGACGTTGTTGATTGCGTAGCCCGGCTTGCTGATAAAGGTGCGTGAGGTATTAGCGCCTAGCGGAAACGCGATATTATCCATGCTGGTGCTCTTGTAGTAAATACTGCCGCCACCTTCAGTTGAGGTAAACACATAGAGCATGCGGTGGCTGGTGTCAATCATCAGCAGCGGTCGCGTCTGCCCTTCTTCGCGAATACTTTCGGTGTAGGTATCCCACGTGTAGTTGCCGTTGATGCCCTTGGTGGCTTTCAGCAAGATTAATTGCGGCGTGCCAACGCTGTTAAACGAGGTTTTGACCATGGCATAGACGTTGCCGCTGCTGTCGCTCTGGATCGATTTGATGTTCAAATGGTCGTCGGCGACACTGGGCTGGCGAAAGATCGGCCCGCTTGTCCAGGTCGTGTCGGTCTGACCGTCGATATGGTAGGCGAAGTAGAAGGCGGTATCGCTGGAGCCCGAGAACTGGCCGGCTGTCTCGTTGCTCCACAAAATACCGATCTTGCCGTCGAATGCCACCAGCGTCGAGATATCGTCGGGCGAAACGCTTGTCCATTTGCTGTTCGACGTGGGCACAACCATCGCAGCGTTCGGGTCCCACACCGAGTCCGAGGCGCGGCTGTGGTTGACATACACTTTGCCGTTCTGGGTGTAGGTGATCCACAGCGTGCCCTTGCCGTCCTTATCCATCACCAGGGTTTCGGCGCCGCCATTGCGGATCACGACTGGCCCAAAATCTTTGGTGTACTGCTTGGTGGTGGCGTTGTAGCTGAAGCGATAGAGCCAGCCCGGCAGCATGGCAGTGGTGCCGTTATTGTTAATATCGAAGCCGCCGCCCGACGCGACATAGAGGTGTGTGCCGTCCCACAGGCAGTCGGCCTTGGTCTGGGCGCGCGTGTCGAGCACGGTGCCGGTATCCACCCATCGCTGCGTGCTGACGTTGAGGCGGTAGATGTGGTAGTTTCCAGCGCTGCTGTTGAACAGGCTGCCCCACCAGATGCCGTCGTTGAACCAGAGCTTGCTCTGCGGTTTTTCGCCGCTGGGGGTGTGGACGATTGATTTGCTGCCCGAGCCGCCAGTGTAGAAGTATGGCAAATTGTCGTCGTAATAACCGTACTGCGAGGCGGCGTTGGTGACTGTGGCCGGGTTGGCCCAGGGTGTCAGCGTGCCCACCATCAAAATGATCAAAACACTCAAAAGCGCTGCTCCAACGCGCAATTTCATTTCTCTCTCCTTTGCAATCGCCCGTCCTAATATACTGTGTAGTTCTTGGTTCCGGGAAAGACCGCGTGCCGTGGGCAAATAAAAAGCCCGCCTGAAAATGCGCGTGGCGCTCAGGTGGCCGGAAGCTGCGACCCCGGCCGTGCTGCGGCGGGATCAAACATCAATGTTTTGGAACAGCACAAACGGTGGCCGGCAGAAACACGTATTTCTGATAGTATAGCCAGACGAAGAAGCAATTACAAATGACAAGATCGTTAGTTGGCTCCATCCACCCCAGGCCCGCTCGATGATAGTAAAACGCAGATGCGTGATACGAATGCCGCGCAGCAAGTCTGCGAGCTTGGCCGGCCTGCCAGCTGCTTCATTAAATGTTTGTTAATGGCCGTGGTGCATTGACATCCACAGGCGGCTCACCTATAATTTTTGTACCCCGCGACACCAGCCAAAGTGCATACCGCAGCGAAAGGAGCCGTTCGATGTTGAATCTGGCCATGCTATTGGAAAGCAGCGCACGCCGTACCCCTGGGAAAGTCGCCCTGATCCTCGACGACATCAAGCTGCGCTATGCCGAAGTGAACGGTGCAGCCAACAAGATCGCCAATGGCCTGGTGAACCTGGGCGTCAAACCCGGCGACAAGGTCGCGCTGATGTTGCCCAATACGCCGCACTTCGTGCTGTGCTACTACGCCATCTTGAAGGTGGGCGCGACGGTGGTGCCGATGAATGTGCTGTTCAAGCGCCACGAGGTCGAGTATCACCTGGGCGACAGCGACTCGGTGGCGCTGATCGTCTGGGAGGGCTTCCTGGGCGAGGCGGCCGAGGGCTTTGCACAGGCAAAATCGTGCCGCAACCTGATCGTCGCTCAGGCCCCTGGCAGCACCGCCGCCCTGCCCGATGGCGCGCTGCCGCTGAATGCGCTAATGGTTGATACGCCGCCGACCTTCGATACCGTGCAGACCATGCCCGACGACACGGCGGTGATTCTGTACACCAGCGGCACGACAGGCCGGCCCAAAGGCGCGGAGCTCAGCCATTTCAACATGTTTTTTAACGCGTATATCGGCGCGGAGAAAGTGCTGCGCACCGGCCCGGAAGAAGTGGGCCTGGCGGTGCTGCCGCTGTTCCACTCGTTCGGCCAGACATGCGTGATGAACGCGCTGCTGTATGCTGGCGGTACGATCTCCCTGCTGCCGCGCTTCGAGCCGCAAAAGGCGCTGGAAGTAATGGCGCGCGACAAGATTTCGTACTTCGCGGGCGTGCCGACGATGTATTTCTACCTGCTCAACTTCCCCGGCGTGAGCGACTACGATC
>LJCR01000500.1 GCA_001399705.1 Kouleothrix aurantiaca | reverse complement strand
GTCATGTGGCCGGGCAACCGCCCCGGCGAATAGCACTCCAGCCGGTCGCCAAACAGCGCGATGCGAATGCCCTCGCCGCGAATTGTGTAGTCGCGGTGGGCCACGGCATTCACCAGCGCCTCGCGCACCGCGCCCTTGGTCGCCTCGATCAGGTCGTCGGACTGGCGCATATACACAAAGCCGCGCGACACCACATCCGGCCCGGCAACCATCTCGCCGCTGCTGCGGTCGACGCTCACGACCACCATCAGGATGCCATCGCGTGCCAGCATCTGCCGGTCGCGCACGACGACATTGCCAACATCGCCCACAGTTGTGCCGTCCACATACACATAGCCCACCGGCGCCTTGCCCGTGATCTTGCCGTAGTTCTGGCTGAACTCAAGGATCGAGCCGTTCTCGGCCAGGATGACATTGTCGGGCTGGAACAGGCCGCCCATGCCGAGCGCCAGCTTGCGGTACTGCACCATATGGCGGAAATCGCCGTGGAACGGCACTACAAACTCGGGGCGCAGCAGCGTCAGCACCATCTTCAGCTCTTCCTGCGCGGCGTGGCCCGAGACATGCACGCCCGAGGTGCCGTAGATCACATCGGCGCCGAGGCGGAAGAGGTTGTTGATCACGCGGCCGACCGAGACCTCGTTGCCGGGGATGGGCGTGGCCGAAACCACCACGGTGTCGCCAGGCTTGATCTTGACGTGCTGGTGATCGCGGTTGGCCATGCGGGCCAGCGCCGCCATCGGCTCGCCCTGGCTGCCCGTGCAGACGATTGCAACCTGGTCGTCGGGGTAATTTGCGGCCTCGTGCGGGCGGATGAGCGTGCCTTCTTCGGCGCGCAGGTAGCCCAGCTCCAGCGCGATCTTGCTGTTATTTTCCATGCTGCGGCCAACCAGCGCGACTTTGCGGCCATACGCCTCGGCTGAGTCAATCGCCTGCTGCACGCGCGAGATATTCGAGGCGAAGGTTGCCACGATAATGCGGCCCGGCGCAGTGGCGTAGATGTTGTCAAACGCTTCGCCAACGGTTTGTTCGCTGGGGGTGTAGCCACGCGACTCCACGCGCACGCAGTCGGTGATCAGCGCCAGCGGCTTGCGGTGGCCCAGCTCGGCAATAAACGTCGTGTCGGTGGGCTGGCCATCGACGGGTGTGTGGTCGAATTTCCAGTCGGTCAGGTAAATCACCAGGCCGGCCGGCGTCGTGATCGCAAAGCCAACCGTGTCGGGGATGGAGTGCGCCACGTGAAATGGCTCAATCGTGAAGCTGCCGACGGTAAACTTCTGGCCCGCCTGAAAGCGCACCAGTGTGGCGCGGTCGAGCAGGCGGTGTTCTTTCAGCTTGCCGGTAACCATGCCGATGGTGAGCGGCGTGCCATGGATGGGCGGGAAGCCCAGATCAGCCAGCAGGTGCGGAATAGCGCCGATGTGGTCTTCGTGGCCGTGGGTGAGCAGAATAGCCTTGATCTTGTCTTTCTGCTCGCGCAGGTAGGTGATGTCGGGTAGCACGAGATCGACGCCCAGCATCTCGGCTTCGGGGAACATCACGCCGCAATCGAGCAGCAGAATCTCATCGCCGCACTCAAGCACCCACATGTTGCGGCCGACCTCGCCGGCACCGCCGAGAGGAATGACTCGCACTCTATTTTTCGCCATAGGTTGTAATGAAGCCGGTTGCCACCAATATCACGGGAGGCCCCGCCTTCGCTCCTTTCTATACGGCCGTGCTGCTGCCCGCAACTACGCCGAACCAACCGGTCGGGCGCACGCTCGGCCGGCTGTGTCCAGTATCATCGCAGTCGCAGCCGCGACCACAAAAAAACCAATATCCTCAGGGCGCCACGCTCTGGCAACCCTTATGACCATTCGATTGTGAGGTTGAAAGCCCCACAGACACCCAAATATATCGTTACCCTTGCGGCTCAAGTACGGGCGCTTCATACGCCGGTTCGGCGCTCAAACCCGTACGCTGGCGAATTTCGGCCAGCAGCTCGTCGCGCTCGGCCAGGCCCGCATAGATCGGCAGCCGCAGCCGGCCATAGGCCTGGGCATGGAGCCAGCGCAGCACAGGGTTGCGGATCTGGCCCGTAAAATCCTGTTTCAGCACCAGCTCGTCGGCGGGTTCGTCGGCGTCGGGCTCAAGCCGCTGAATGGCAGCAATGCCCTCCCACGGGTAGGTGAGCGCCAGGCCCAGCGACGCAAAGTGCAGGCCATCATCGGCGGGCGTGTAGCTCGCGGCCCATTCCTCCAGCAGATTCCAGATCACGAGGGGAGTGGCTACGATCAGCACGAGCATGAGCAGCGCCGGCACGATCTGGCTGATCGTGAGGCCCTTTTCGATACTCGCGCGCAGGCTGCCCCAGAAGGCAACGGGGCTGTAGCTAATGCCAAGCGTGGTTTGGAAAACCCAGAGCGCAAAGGCCCAGATGATCAATGCGCCGATCAGCAGCACCAGTGCGGTGCGCCGACCCGAGGAAGACAGGTGATACGATTTCATAGCAAACGCGCCCGGCACATCCGGGCAATTTCTTCATGGCCTGCAGGCCCGCTGCAGCGGCGCAACGACTATGCCTCGCGCCCGGCTGCGCCACCACGCACGCCCATTAAAACATCGAAAGTTGCTCAAGGCCCGGTTCGTCGGGCTTGTCGGGCGCCGCATCCGGCTGGCCGGCGTGCGCTTCATACTCGCGCTCGGCCTGCTCCAGAATTGCCGGCAGCCGCTGAAAATCGGCTTCGAGCAGCGGGCGGTTCTGCGGCTGGTGCAGCGCCGCAGCCGGGTGCATCATCGGGACGATCATGCGGCCGCCAGCCCAGCGTGGCTGCCCGTGAATGCGCGTGATTTTCTCGCCGGGAAACCACTTCGCCATCGAAAACCGGCCCAGTGTGACGATCACGCGCGGGTTGATGGCGGCGATCTGCCGTTCCAGAAACAGCCCGCAGGCCGCGATCTCATCGGCCTCGGGGTCGCGGTTGTTCGGTGGGCGGTGCTTCACCACATTGGCGATGAACACATCCTGCCGCTGCAAGCCAGCCATCGCCAGCAGCTCGGAAAGGAACTGGCCGGCAGCACCGACGAATGGGCGGCCCTGGCGGTCTTCGTTGAAGCCGGGTGCCTCGCCAATGAACATAATTTTCGCGTCGGCGGGCCCTTCGCCCGGCACGGCCTTGATTGCGCCACGGTGCAGTTTGCACGCCGTACAAACCTGTACTTCGGCGGCGATCTGCGCCAGTTCTTCGGCTGCGCCCACAGTGGCTCTTTCCAGCTCGTTCATAACCGCGCATATTATACCATACGCAGGGCGAAAAAGGGGGTCTTGTGCGATCTGCACAAATGCGACTCTGTGCGCAGAACATCGTGCTGCCCTGCGGCCGAGCTTGCTGCTGCGCTGCGGGTTCGTGCTAGAATAGGCCACGCGCGCCGTTTCGGTTCACGGCTGCGCGAGTCACAGGAGGCGGTTCCATGAAGGCGATTCGTGTTCACGAGTTTGGCGGCCCAGAGGGTCTGCGCACCGACGACATCGCGCTGCCCGAGCCCGGCCCCGGC
>LJCR01000050.1 GCA_001399705.1 Kouleothrix aurantiaca | reverse complement strand
GGCGCGGGTCGGCGCTTGCGTCGGCAATCACCAGCGTCTCGGTCGGCCCGGGCAGCGCCTCGATCCCCACCACGCCGTAGACGGCGCGCTTCGCCAGCACCACAAACAGGTTGCCCGGCCCGGCGATCTTGTCGACCTGCGGCACGCTCGCAGTGCCATAGGCCATGCCCGCAATCGCCTGCGCGCCGCCAAGCGCAAACACTCGGTCGACCCCCGCGACATGTGCGGCCGCCAGCACCAGATCGTGAACCTCGCCAGTGGCGCGCTGCGGCGGCGAACAGACGATAATCTCTTCTACGCCAGCCACCCGCGCCGGGATGGCTGCCATCAGCAGCGACGACGGGAGCGGCGCGCTGCCGCCCGGGGCATACAGCCCGACGCGCTGCAGCGGCACGACGATCTGCCCCAGTGCCCCTTCGACGCTGAAATCAACCCATGAGTTGCGCGCCTGCCGCCGGTGAAAGCGTTCGATTTCGGCAGCGGCAAGCCGCAGCGCGTCGAGCAGCGCCGGGTCGAGCGCCTCTGCGGCGGCCTGCCAGCGCGCGCGCGGCACCTCAAGCGCCTCGCGGCGGCCATTGTCGAGCTGGGCGCTCCAATCGAGCAGGGCCTCGTCGCCGCGCGCGCGCACGTCGCGGATGATCCGGTCGACGGCTTCGGCGGGCGAGAGGCGAGCGCCAAAAATGCGCTCGATGCCGTCGAGCAGGGCCGGCGGCACCGCCACTTCGTCGAGCGGCATGCGGCGCAGGATCGTGCCGCGCGCGGCGGCCACATCGTCAAGAATTGGGATGGGCATAGCGGTATCTTTCTGGTGAGGTTTGGGCCGTTTATTCGAGCTGATAGTATACCATTGCAGCCCGCAATTCGTGATTTCTGTGTCCCAAAATCCATCCACAGATTAGGCAGATTACACAGATTATCGACTTCATCGGTGTATCATGCCAAGTTCGGGTAAACACTTTTGTTTTGTCATTCTGAACGGAGCGATAGCGGAGTGTATCCTGAGCGTAGCCGAAGGGCTCGGCATGACAGATGAAAGTAATCATCTGTATTTGGTGTCATCATTTCAACGTTGACCCTGCACATTCCCCAAAAAGAATGACGCGCCATTCTGGCACGCCATGCTATGGTATCGCTGTGAATTCGCCAGACCTGTGGAGAACGCACATGCCCACCGACCCGCGCCCCAGCCATTTTCGCACCAGCTTCGACCAGGTGGCCGAGGAGTACGACGCGGCGCGCCCAGGCTACCCGCCCGCCCTGATCGACGATATTGTGGCGCTGGCTGCGCTGCCGTCGCCGGCCAGTATTCTGGAAATCGGCTGCGGAACCGGGCAGGCCACGCAGCCCTTTGCCGAGCGCGGCGACCACATGCTGTGCCTGGATATCGGGGCTGCAATGCTGGCGGTTGCCCGCCGCAAATTCGCGAGTTACCCGCACGTCGCGTTTCACCACGGCGCGTTTGAGGAATGGCCCACGCAGGCGGGCGCGTTCGATCTGGTGATGGCGGCGACCGCGTTCCACTGGATTCCAGCCGAGCTAGGCTACCCCAAGGCCGCCGCCGCCCTGAAACCCACCGGCAGCCTCGCGATCTTTGCGCACGAGCACATGCCGCTCGACCCGGCGTTCGCCGCCGACCTGCACGCGATTGAGCAGGATCTTGCGCCCGACTGGCCCGACCCGCGCAACCCGCCCGACCTCGCGGCAAGCATCGCCGCCGCTGCCGCCGCGATCGACGCCACGGGCCTGTTTGCGCCAACCGTCGCCCGAACCTACCCGTGGGCGCGCAGCTATGCAGCCGACGAATTTGTGCGCCTGCACAACACCTTCTCGAACTACCGCAGCCTCAACGATGCCACCCGCGCAGAAATATTTCGCGCCATCGCCGACCTGATCGAGCGGCGCTATGCGGGCACTGTCACGAAATCGTACCTCGCGGTGCTGTACCTGGCGCGCAAGCGCAAGTGCGCTTTCAGCGCGGGCTTGCGTGCCTGGGAATAGGGATAGGTGATTGCAATGCTGACGTTCTTTCCTGCTTCCGCTGATGGAGTTGGCGGAGTGCGCGAAAAATTGGACACATAGCTGCCGCAGGCAAAAGCACGCAACCGGAATGCGCGGCCGCATACTCATACCAAGTTCGGGTAAATACGTACATTTTGTCATTCTGAACGGAGCGTTAGCGGAGTGAAAAATCTCCTGTTCACAGCAACGAAAGATGCTTCGCGGAGTGTATCCTGAGCGTAGCCGAAGGGCTCAGGATGACAATTCAGAAGGAATCATCCGTATTTGGTGAGGCATTGCGCAGCGCAAAAAAGCGGAGTTGGAAACGTCCAGCTCCGCTCTGCTCATTCGCTACCAGAAGCCGCCGTGATACGCCAGCGGCGCAAGCCCGTTCAGCCACTCAATATACACCAGCGGACTGCGCGCCTGCCGGAACAGATGCCGCAGCACGCCGCTCAGCAGCAGGGCGCGCATGTCGATCAGGTAGCGCCCTTGCGCCATGCCGAGCGAATAATGCGCCGGCCGCCGTGCCCGCGCCGCCAGCGTGCGCTTCGGCGCATGTGCCTCGGCATAGCGCACGCCTGCCGCAACCTGGGCGGTGTTGCGCGCTGCCCCCAGTGCGGCGATATAGGCACGATACACATGGGTTCGGGCGACGCGTGGTGGGTGGGTTGCGTAGCGCGCTGTGTGGGTATCGTAGAGCCAGCGGCGCGGCTGCTTGAAGCCATGAAAATGGAACAGCACCAGCGGGTCGTCGTCGACGAACACCTGCCCGCCGCGCAGGCTGAAGCGGTAATTCATCAAATTCCAGGGCGCGGTGTTCACACCTTTGTGCCCCAGCACCAGCACATCGCCAAACTGCTCGGGCCAGCGCTCGAGGTACTTCTGGTCGGCGTAGCGCTCGCCTTCCAGCCGGTCGTAGCACCACTCCACGCACTGCTCGTACCACTGCCGCAGGCATGCCAGCCCGGTCGCATCGCGCCGAAACGCCAGCAGGCCGACGTTATACACCCCGTAGATATTCATGCCCTCGAGGTAGGCCGGGTAGCGGTGTGGAATAACCGTGATCGCGTGGCGCGCCATTTCTGCCACCACCGGCGCGGGGTTGCTGAAGAATAACATATCGGCGTCGAGATACATCAGCAGATCGATCGCGGGGTTCTGCTGAAGCACATGCCACGTCAGCGCAGGCGTGCAGGTGAAATAATATTCTACCAGCGATCGGTTCTGCCGCGCTGCGGGCAGCTCAGGCAGGGCGCGCTCAAGCTCGCCCAGTGAGATCAGCGTCAGCTCGGGCAGGGCGAGCTGGGCCAGCGCAGCGTGGCAAATATCGTCCAGGCACAGCACCCACAGGTGAAATGGCGCGCAGTGCTGCTGAAGCGAGCGGATTAGCGCCAGGCCGCGCGGAAGGTAGTGCTGATCGAAGTAAGTGCAAAAAGAGTACAAGCGAAAGCCCTATCTCAGTGAGGAAGGTGCTTGTGCCCCGCCAGATTGGCCTGGAACACGAGCGTTTCGCTTGTACACCGTTTTGCGCGTGGGCATGATGCGCTTGGCAGGCGCGAGCGCGCTATGCGCGCTCGTTGCCGCGGCTGCGCTCCAGTGGTTGCACTATTGCCCGGTCGATCTGCCTCAGGAAATTATCGATCTCGAACGGCTTGGCGATCACTGCGTCGCAGCCGGCTGCCCGCGCGCGGTCGAGGTCGTTGGGCAGCGCGTGGGCGGTAAAGGCGATCACCGGGATGCCGCAGGTTGCCGGGTTTTCCTTCAGGCGGCGCGTGGCTTCCCAGCCGTCGAGCCGGGGCAGCGAAAGGTCCATCAGAATAACATCGGGCTGGAGGCTGGCGGCGACGCTGAGTGCGCTGGCTCCGTCGCCCACGCTCATCACGGTATGCCCGGCGTCGAGCAAAATCAGCTCGGCGATCGTGCGGTTATCGGGTGCGTCTTCGACAATTAAAATCTGCGCCATTGTCCACCTCGCTAGTCTTGCTGCTCAGTTTGGTGCATCATAAGGAAACGATGAAAATTCTGTGCGCGAGTCCTGGCGCGAGTATCGGCTTGTATTGAATTAGAATGCCTTCATTATGAATAGAGATGCGTGCCGGAGATTGCAGTTTATTCATTTCCAGGGTATAAAAAAGCGAATTCATGGCGTCCGAAGCCACGAATTCGCTTCATATTACGGGCAGTCGTTTGGGGGCGTGTGGTGCAGCTATACGATCTCGATCGATTTGCCGAACGCTTTTTGGAACAGGCCGGCGCGCCGGTTCGCATCCCAGATTTCCACGGTTGCATCGCCGATGGTTTTTGTCACCACGCGCACAGTTTCGCCAAGCTCGACATGCAGGCTCTGCACGACCTGGCTTTTGCTGCGCTCAAGGTATTCTGCCAGCCGCAGCAGCGCGGCCAGCCGCGCCACGCGCTCGCCATCGCCGGGGTGCAGCACTTTCTTGTAGGGGTCGGCATTCACATCGCCCTTGCGGTGGTAGCGCACCAGCAGGGCCAGTATCACCACCTCGCGCGGGCTGAAACCCTGCAGCGCTGCGTTCATCACCAGATACGCGCCGTGCTTATGGTGGTCGTAGTAGCCAATGGCGACGCCAATATCGTGCAGCTGCGCAGCGTAGCCCAGCAGCTCGCGCTCCCAGTCGCCGTAGCCGTGCAACGCTCGCAACTGGTCGAACAGCGAAACAGAAAGCTCGCGCACCTTGGCGCTGTGAATGGCCTCGTAGTTATACAAGCGCGCCAGGTTCTGCACACTGAAGCCGCGCATGTCCGAAAACAGCGGCGGGTCTTCGCCTACCAGGAAGTGCTCGTAGAACACGCCTTCGCGCAGGCCCTGCCCGCTGACGGTGATCTCGCCAAAGCGCCCGTGCTCCATGATCTGCTGCAAAATCACCGCTCCGGCCAGAATAAGGTCGGCGCGGTCGCGACTGAGGCCAGGGAAATCGGCGCGCTGGCGCAGTGTGGTCGGGCGCAGCAGCTCGATAATTTCGTCGAGGCGGGCGCGGCTGAATGTGTGGCCGTGCACCCGGTCGAGCGGGTAGCCACTGAGCTTCTGGTCGATCTCGGCCAGGGTGCGGATGGTGCCGCCGATGCCGGCGAGCGTCGTGCCACCGTGGTTGGTCAGCCAGTCGAGCGCGCCGAAGCTGTTGGTGGCCGCCTCTTGCAGCGCCTTGAAATCACGGTTGCTGATCGGGTCGCTGCGCACGTAGCGCTCGGAAAAGCGCACGCAGCCGGCCGGCTGGCTGAACGAGCGCACAAAGCCGCGCCCGCGAATGGCCGTCACCTCGGCGCTGCCGCCGCCAATGTCGATCAGAAAGCCATCGCGCAGGTCAAGCGCATTGACCGCGCCGAGGTAGCCGTAGTAGGCTTCTTCTTCAGTCGAAAGCACGCGCAGCTTCAAGCCCGATTCCTGCGCGACACGGCCGAGAAACTCGCTCTGGTTCGCGGCGTCGCGCGTGGCGCTGGTGGCCACCGGCACGATCCGCGTCACGCCCGTGGATTTGCAGTAGCTGTGGAACATTTTCATGGCCTCAATGCCGCGGGCCATGGGCACGGGCTGGAGCTGACCATCGTCGCCAACGCCCTCGGCCAGGCGCACCGTCTCGCGCACTTCGTCGAGCAGGCGGAACGAGTGGTGTGGCGTGTAGCCCATTACCACCAGGCGCGTCGTATTCGAGCCAAGATCGATGACTCCGATGCGCTCTTGCATCGGCTAGCTCCCCTGCGCGCTGTGCTCGGCAAGCTGGCGGTCGAGCCGAACTGCTATGTCGCGATACATATCGCCGCGCATCTGGGCCGCGCTCAGGCGGCGCTGAAGCGCTACAATCCACGCCGCCGCGCCGCCAATAGCGAGCAGGGCAAAAACGGTGCGCATATCATCTTCTCCTCTATGATTGACAACCTACAAGAATTGTACTCGATCAAGTTACGAGCGCCAACACTGGCGGGATGCACTTGCCCCGCGCAGAGCTGGTACAATAGTGATGCTTCGCACAAGCGCCGTGTCTGGCTTCCGTGCGGCTGGATGGATGATGATCATATGGTGAAACAGTTCTTTTGCGGGCGGCAGCTGCTGGTGACGCTGCTGGTGATTGGCAGCTTGATGTTTGAGTTGACACGCCATGGCGAGCAGAACGGCTTTGCGTCGTGGGCGCTGACGCTGGCTGGCGCGCTTTATATCAGCTGTCTGCTTGGCCACTTTATCCTGCTGCGCGCCCTGCAATCGCCAGGCGGCCCGGGCGCGCTTGCCGCCATCGGGATGAACCTCGACTCCGGCGCGGCGTGGATTGTGGTGGTGCTGGCGGTTACCTGGATCCAGGATACCGCCGCGTACTTTGCCGGGAAGTACCTTGGCCGGCATAAAATGGCCCCGCGCCTGAGCCCAAAGAAAACGTGGGAAGGCGCAATTGGCGGCCTGCTGGGCTCGATTGTGGCGGGGGTAGCGTTTGTACTTCTGCTTGGTTTGCCCCTCAGCGTGCCACAAGCGGCGTTGCTCGGAATCGTTGGCGGCGTCGTCGGCCCGCTGGGTGACCTGGCCGAATCGATGATCAAGCGTCAGGTCGGCTTGAAAGACGCAGGCAACCTGATCCCCGGGCATGGCGGCATCCTCGATCGCGCCGACAGCCTTTTATTTACTGGCCCAGTGCTGTACTACCTGATCAAGCTGTTTCTCATGTAAAATGCGCTCGGGGTTGCAGGTGCGCCGGGGTGTGGTGAACGCATCCCGGCGTTGTTGTGTGCGCTACCTCACATTTCAACCAATTTATGCAGCGAATTGGTCTTTACAGAAAACAAGAAAAATAAACGTTTTTGCCAGTTGTCATTAAGAATCCTATTAGTGCCTGTTGAAAAGTGTAAAGATATTTGGCCGAGTACCGGTGCTAATTCTGTTGACAGGCCCGAATCTGCGGGGTACACTTAGAGCCAGCATTGGCCACTGAGCTGTGCTGGGGCGGAGCTGCCGAACCAGATCATGAGGAGTACCGAGCCTTGGAGAACTTGCCCATACCGAGCGGCGTGGTAACGCTGATTGCTTTTTTTGTGATGCTTGGCCTCCTTGTGCTTGTGCACGAGCTTGGCCATTTTTTGACGGCGATCTGGCTTGGCATCAAGGTCGATGAATTTGGCCTGGGCTACCCGCCGCGCGCCGTCACGCTGTTCGAGCGAAACGGCGTGAAATACACCCTGAACTGGTTGCCGATTGGCGGCTTTGTGCGCTTTGGTGGCGAAGGCGAGACGTTGTATGGCGTAGGCAGCCTTGCCCAGGCGGCACCGTGGAAAAAGATCCTGGTGCTGGTGGCTGGCCCGCTGATGAACCTCGTCTTGGCCTTTCTGATCTTTGGCTCCCTGTTCGCAGTGCGGGGCGTGCCGCGCGATGCCGATGGCGTGCGGATCGATCGGGTGTTTGCGGGTACGCCCGCCGCCACCGCTGGCTTGCAGGCTGGCGACATCATTCTTGAGCTTAACAATCAAACAATTGGCCGCAATGTCGACATGGTGAAGCAGGCGGCGCAAAACAACAGCAGCCAAACGCTGCCATTGGTGGTGCTGCGCGACAGCCAGAGGCTGGATCTTTCGGTGACGCCGGGCGAGTGGACCGATGAGCAAGGCGTGACGCACCCGAACGGCTTTGGCTTCTCGTACGGCCCGAACACTGAGATGGCTGCAGCCAGCCTGCCCGAGGCGTTTGGCTATGGCTTCAAATACACCTGGAACGTGCTTGGCCGTTTTATCACCGGCCTTGGCCAGATGCTTGGTGGCTTGATTGGGCTGAACGCGGCACCTCCCGGTGGCGTGACTGGCGTGGTCGGGATTGCGCGTGGCACCGGCGAAGTGATTGCGCGCGATGGCTGGAGCGGCTTCTGGCAGTGGACGGCGCTGATCAGCCTGAACCTGTTTCTGGTGAATCTGCTGCCCATTCCCGCGCTGGATGGCAGCCACATCATGTTCTCGCTGATCGAGATGGTCCGGCGTGGCAAGAAGATTCCGCCCGAAAAAGAGGCCATGGTACACGCAGTTGGTTTTATGATGCTGATGGGCCTGATGCTGATTATCACCGTTTCGGATGTGGCGAACTGGATCGGTGGCGCGCCGGTGCTGGGCGGGCAATAATCGTTGGCTAAGGCCACGCATTTGTGGTAGAGTACCAGGTACACGCATTGAGTAACCAGCGGCCACCGATCATCCGCGCCAGCGAAATTGGCGAGTATGTCTACTGTGCGCGTGCGTGGTGGCTGCGTCGCGCGCTCGGCTGGGAGCCGGAAGGCCACGAGCGGCGCGAATTCGGAACTGTGCTGCACCATCGCCATGGCCGTGCCGTTGCGGGAAGCCGGGCGCTGCTGCTGCTGGCGGGCGCGTTGTTGCTGGCGGGCCTCTTACTGATTGTCGTAGGGCGCGGATGGGCGTGACGCTCGGCCTGGCGCTGCTGATGGTGGCCTTTCTGGTGTGGCTCTGGGCGCTGCGCATGCGGCGCGGTACGGGCCTCCCCTGGGTGCCGGTATCGTACCAGGATACAGGCGGGCAGACGCCCGAAAAGCCGCTGATGGCGCGCAAGCTGGGCCTGGTGGGCAAGCCCGACTACTTGCTGGAAATTCGCGGCCGGACCGTGCCGGTTGAAGTGAAGCCTGGGCGGCGCGCCGAGCGACCGTATGAGTCCGACCTGATGCAGCTGGCCGCCTACTGCGTGCTCGTGGAAGAAACAAGTGGCGCCGCTCCGCCGTACGGCCTGTTGCGCTACGCCACACGTACCTTCCGGCTCGACTACACCGAGCAATTGCGCGACGATGTGCTGGCGCTGCTGGACGAAATGCGCGACGCGCTTGGCGATGTCGACTGCGAGCGCAGCCACGGCGAGGCGCGGCGTTGCCTGGGGTGTGGTTTTTTCGAGCAGTGCGACCAGGCGCTTGAGCTTGCGGAGTGATATGTGAGTACGACCGAACAGCCTGCGCTGATCACGCGCGCGGCTGTGGCAAGCCAGATCGCGACGTATCTGGACGGCGCACTGAGCGAAAAAGCGCTGGCCGCCTGGGCATTCGATCGCTTCTATGCTGAGGAACTTGGCACTGAAGCGTACGAGCCTGGCGCCGAGGACGAAGTGGCGGATGCTCTTGACGCCCTGATGTTTGGCGATGACCCGAGCTTTCGGCTGGATCAGGAGGAACTGCGCGCGCTGATCGCGCAGCTAAGAACTGTATGAAAATAATCCAACACCCACGCATGCGCGATATCGCGGTTGGCGACGAAGTGTACTCCTACCGGCACCAGCTGTTTGCCCGCGTGGAAGAAGTGTTTCCTGCGGCAGTATGCGTGAAGGTCGCCCTGCTCAACTTCAGCCAACGCGTCGAGATGATGGTTTCGCCCCAGCTCTGGCGGGCTGATG
>LJCR01000005.1 GCA_001399705.1 Kouleothrix aurantiaca | reverse complement strand
GCCATGCACCAGGAGGATGTCGATGGAGCAACCGCCGCTTGGCCCACCTGTGCTGGAGCAACTGACCTTGCCGCTGGAGATCCTGCCACCAGCACCGCCCACCCCACCACCACAGACCGTTGTCCCTCCGAATCAGATCTGGAGCCAGCTGTCACCAGCACTGCGCGCCGCGTGCCGCCAGCGTCTGGTGCAGATCCTGCAGGAGGTCACGAATGATGCGCGCCACCGCTAACAAGATTACCCCCCACCACCACGCCCGCCGCGCCTTTGTCTACGTCCGCCAGTCCACCGCCAAGCAGGTGCGCGAGAATCGTGCCGGCCAGGAAAACCAATATGCCCTGGTCGAGCGTGCGGTCGCCTTGGGCTGGCCGTCTGAGCGCGTCGTAGTTATTGATGACGACCTTGGGCAGTCCGGTCAGGATGGGCAACGCGCTGGTTTTCGCGAGTTGGTCGCTGCCGTCTCGCTCGGCCAGGTCGGGATTATCTTCGCCTATGAAGCCAGCCGGCTTGCGCGCAATAACGCGGATTGGTACACGCTGCTGGATCTGGCAACCCACAGTGCGACGCTCATCGCTGATGTGGATGGCATCTTCGACCCACGCGACTACAACGACCGCCTGCTGTTGGGCTTGCGGGGCATGTTGAGCGAGGCGGAGTTGCATCTTCTGCATCTGCGCATGGATGCGGGACGGCTGCGGCAAGTCGAGCAGGGCACCTATCGGCAACACCTCCCAACCGGGCTGGTTCGGCTGCCCGATGGCCGCGTGGTCAAAGAGCCCGACCAGCAGGTGCAACACGCGATTGAACTGGTGTTCAGCCGCTTCGCATCCATGGGCTCGTGTCAGAAGGTCTTGCGCAGCTTGCGCGCCGACGGCTTGCTGCTGCCGCGCCATCAAACCAGCGGTCTGCATGCGGGCCAACTCCTCTGGAAGCGCCCGAACGAAGCGGCGATTTACGACATTCTGCGCAACCCAGCCTATGCAGGCGCCTTCGTCTATGGCCGGCGAACCGGCCATCCCGAGCGGCGACCCGGCCAGCGTGGTCGGTTGCGGCATAAAGAGCAAGCCGACTGGACAGTCATCCGGCAAGCGGTGTATCCTGCCTATATCAGTTGGGAGCAGTTTGTAGCGAACCAGGCACGGATGACGGATAATGCGAACAACTATGCGCGCCGCACGCGTGGCGTTCCCCGCCAGGGGGCGGCCTTACTGGCGGGGTTGGTCGTGTGCGGCGAGTGTGGTCGGCAGATGCGCGCGATCTACAAGCCGCAGGTCCGCTATGTGTGTAACGCGCTCGGCAAGACATTTGGTGCACCGATGTGTTTGCACCTGGACGGCGCGAGTATCGAAACGGTGGTTGTAGAGGCCTTCTTTGCGGCCCTGGCGCCGGCGGAGTTGGACCTGTTGGAGGAGGTGCTGGCGGCGCATCAGACTGAGGAGAGGCTGCGCACCCGCCAGCATGCGGAACAGGTCGCCCGCGCAGAGTATGAGGCCAGATTGGCGCAGAAGCAGTACGACGCGGTCGACCCCGAGAATCGCTTGGTGGCGGCAGAACTGGAGCGGCGATGGGAACAAGCGTTACAGCAGGTTGCAGCTGCGCGCGAGGCGGCTGAACAAGCCGCAACCGCCGTTTCAACACCACACCTCGACCCGAATATGGAGGCGCAGCTGCGCGACTTGGGACCACGGATGCCTGAGTTATGGGACAGCGGGCGGCTTACGATAGTGCAGCAGAAGGAGTTACTGCGCAGCTTGATACGGCGCATTATCCTGAGCCGGCCGGCCGCCGATGCAATTACCATCAAGGTCGTGTGGGTCAGTGGCGCAATCTCAGCGCTGAATGTGCGTCCGCCAATCTGGCGAACCGCCGATCTGACTGGCTATGAGCAACTCACGGAGCGGATCGGTGAGCTCAGTCGCGCAGGCTATCCTGACCAGGAGATTGCACGCCAGCTCACGGAGGAGGGCTTTCACGCGGCGCGCAGCGACACACTGACAAAAACGGTGGTGGGGAAGATCCGGCGGAAACTAGGGCAAAGCTCGCTCACCGACCACTTCCGACACCAGGCCCAGATCGACGGACAGTGGACAGTGTACGGCCTGGCGCGCGAGCTCGCAGTCGAACGTGACTGGTTGTATCGCCGGATC
This sequence comes from Kouleothrix aurantiaca, assembly GCA_001399705.1. Taxonomy (GTDB): domain Bacteria; phylum Chloroflexota; class Chloroflexia; order Chloroflexales; family Roseiflexaceae; genus Kouleothrix; species Kouleothrix aurantiaca. The sequence goes on along the minus strand of LJCR01000005.1, from coordinate 20,808 downwards.
TATCGGGGAACGCTTCCAGCGGTGCGGCATGCAACGACGGGTCACTACCTCATCCCGAATGACCCAGAACTCTTGGCCCAACTGCGCGCCGAAAGTGCGCGCAACAGTCATTCCTAGGAGGGTCTTCTCATGGACGAGCTAAAAGCCACCTTGCGGCGGCAGTAGGCCACCAGCTGATCCGGCAAGGCCACACGGTGCTGTGGACGAGCACGGCGGCCTTGGTGCAGCAGTTGCTGGCCGCCAAGCGCGACCTGCGCTTGGCGCGCGAACTGGCCCGTCTCGACCGCTTTGCGTGTCTGATTTTGGACGACATCGGCTATGTGCAGCACAACCGGGACGAAATGGAGGTGCTCTTCACGCTGTTGGCTGAGCGTTACGAGCGGCGCAGCGTCATTCTGACGACGAACCTGGTCTTCTCGGAGTGGGACCGGATCTTCAAGGACCCGATGACGACCATGGCCGCGATTGACCGGGTTGTTCACCACTCGGTGATCCTGGACATGATGGGCATGGAGAGCTACCGGGCTCGTGCGGCCAGCGCTCAGAAAACCACCACTGCGACACCGCCACCGCCAGCATCTTGACCACCCGCGAGGCAAAGTTCTAATTGTCATCAGGGTAAAGAACAGAGCGTCGCTTGACAAACTGTCCATACCATGGCCCTGCCGAAGGCGGGTACCACATATTCCTTTGCTTATCGTGAGAGTTCGCTACTTGTCTGCCCAGCCCTGTATACAGCAGCCCGCTTTGACGTCTTTCCCAGGCGGGTTGTCTCCCATAACCACACAACGTCAAGGTCGGACAAAAGCTAGAATGACGGCGCGGAGTGCCGCCACCTGCATGCCTATCGTGCGCAACCCTACGCCTCTCGCACCAGCCGCACGATCTGCGCGAACGCGGTGTCTTTAGTAACCCAGGTGGTGCGGAACTGGGAGTTGCCGGTACAGTTCAGCGCCGCACCAATGAGAGCATCATCCACGCACTTCGGCACGGGCATACTCTCGCCCGTCAGCATGCTCTCATCGCCTTCGATTTTGAGCGGCTGCCTGGGGTTCGTGTGATTTGCTCTACCATTGGAGCAAATCACATGGTACATGCTGGATTGAATGATAAGAGTGGCGCAGCAATCGATGCATCAGCTTGCTTCAAAGCGTACATTGACGCGAGAGTCGCGATCAGATTGAGTCCCCCTGACGCCAGAATAGCCACAACGAACAACCAGTCGACATGTGGCCAGCCAGGCGCGGCAATCGTAATAGCAAACAAGAGTGGTAGCGATACTGCGTTTGGCACCCAGGCGACTATCGCGACCGGCGTGCGCGCCAGCATACGCTTATTGATAATCGGTAGAAACGACGTTAACAGCGCCGCTGTTAGCGCATAGGCAGCCCACATTGCGATATCCCTGGCGTATGTACCCTGTCAGCCTTTTCGAGAATGCTGTCACGGTTGGCTTTGAAGTTCTCCTGGGGGTGCCGCTTCCGCCGGCCTTGCAAAGCCGCTGCCTTGAGCATGCCCTTGCGCCCAATACACGACAGCGAGCATCAATGCCAGGCCGAACACCTGTGCGGTGCAGATGCCGCCGGGTAGCACAAGCGAATCGCCGCGCAGCGCCTCGATCAGCAGCAGAAGGCCATTCAGTCCCCCACGTATGCGATCGCGAGCGTGCCAGTTGGCAGCGACCGCCGGGCCAGCCAAACCAGGATTCCCAGGCTGATCAGCGCGGTCAGCGCGAAGTAAATCTGCGTCGGATGTCGGATGGTTCCAAACAGCGGCACGCCCCAGGGCATGCTGGTCGGCAGGCCGAACGCCTCCCCGCTGAGCAGCATCCCACAGCCAGCTATGCGCCCACAGCGCGGTTAGCTCATACAGCTGGCGATAGATGTGAAGTCTCCCCTGTGGGGTGAAAAGAGGGGGTGTTCTGGACGAGAGGAGCGCCCGTGCAATAAGCAATTGCGAGATAGTACGGCAAATTGTTGTATCTACGTCGTTCGTGTGGCTATGGCGTGCTCACCACACCGCCTTAGACGCACTCTATGTTGTCAGTTGCTTGAGTCAGCCGCGCGTCGAATCCCGCGCAACAAATTGCTATGAAGACCTGATACGCTTGACTTTAGCCAATCTTGTGTTAGTATTTAGGCGTGCCTACAAATATCATTCTATTATCCAAAACCGAAGGTCGGCTTATGAAAAATCAGACGACAGTTTCTCCAAATTACACCTCCGCTATTGACGACTATCTGAAGGCGATCTATTTCCTGGATCAGGAGCACGGAGATGTAACGACCTCATTGCTTGCCACGTATCTCGGATTCGCGCCACCGTCAGTGACAGGCATGGTGCAGAAGCTGGCGAAGTTGAACCTGGTCCATTACACACCCTACCAGGGTGTGCGCCTGACCGCGCAGGGGCACCGCCAGGCACTCAAGGTTGTCCGCCATCATCGCCTGCTCGAGCTGTTTCTGGTGCAGACGTTGGGATATTCCTGGGAGGAGGTGCATGCTGAGGCTGAGGTACTGGAGCACGTGATCTCCGAAGCCTTCGAGGCGCGTATCGCTGCGTACCTGGGCGATCCAACCGTCGATCCCCACGGCGATCCAATCCCAAGTCCAGACGGCACGCTCCCCAACACCCCGACGCAGTCACTTGCCGAATTGCCAATCGGCGCAATCGGTGAGATCGCGCGGATCACTGACCAGCAGCCGGCGCACCTGTGCTACTTCGCTGAGCTCGGGCTCATCCCTGGCGCACGCGTCACCGTGCTCGCGCGGGCGCCATTTGATGGCCCGGTGAGCATTGGTGTAGACACGACGACCTACCATCTTGATGGCGGAATGGCACGCGCCATCCTGATACACGCTGCACTCAGCGATGTGCAGCGTTCGCTTACAGCATAGAAGAGGTCTGACCATGGCAGAACCACATCCGATCACACGACGTGCCTTTCTGGGCGGGCTCGGCCTCGCCGGCATCGCCGGCGGGGCCGCGGCGGCGCGCGCCTGGTTGCCCGGCGACAGCGGCATCGTACACGCACAGGATCACCAACCAGGTGAGCCGATGCCGATGACCCACAACATGGTTGAGGGCGATGTTGACCCAGCGACGAACGGCTTTGACCCAACCGCGATACTGACCGACTTCGACTATGGCACGGTCAGTACACTTGCTGGCGGCCAGACATTGCGCGAGTACACAATCGTCGCCAGCGAGAAGCTGATCGAGATCGCGCCCGGCGTCACCTTTCCCGCCTGGGTCTACAACGGCCGTGTGCCCGGGCCGACGATCCGCTGTACGCAGGGTGATCGTCTACGGATTACCTTCACGAATGGCACGACTCACCCGCATTCGATCCATTTCCACGGGATTCACCGGCCGAGCATGGATGGCATGACACCGGTTCAGCCGGGCGAAACATTTGTGTATGAATTTGACGCTGAGCCGTTTGGCTTACATCTCTACCACTGTCACACGATCCCGTTCCGACGCCATATCCACAAAGGGTTATATGGTACGCTGATCATCGACCCACCAACGCCGCGACCGGCGGCAAAAGAATTGGTCATGATGATGAACGCCTTCGATACCAACTTTGATACCGAGAATGAGTTTTACGCCGTCAACACGGTTGCCTTTCACTATGCCAGGCATCCGATTTCCGTGACGCTCAACGAGTTGGTGCGAATCTACCTGGTTAATATCACCGAGTTCGATCCGGTTAACTCCTTCCATCTCCATGCGGGTATGTTTAATCTCTATCGCACGGGTACGCGCCTGGAACCGCACGAATACACCGACATCGTGACGATGGGGCAGGGCGAGCGGCATATTCTAGAATTCACCCTGAAGTTTCCCGGCCAGTATATGTTCCACGCTCACCAGAGTGAATTTTCTGAGCTGGGCTGGCTCGGCATCTTTGATGTTCCTGGCACAAGTGCGGCAGCCTTCGCAACACCGAACATAGCCGGAATCTGTGATCTCACAGCACCGACAGGAGCAAGCGCATGAGTGAGTTATCGACGACCCCACCGGAGGCGACCACCCGACGTCGCTGGGGCGCGGGGGCCTTGCTGTGGGCGCTGATTCCACTATTGCTCCTGGGTGTGCTCCTGGCGATGCTCGTGATCACCGGCGCGGGCCTTGGTGCGCGCACCGCCCCGCCGATCGAGGAGCTGACGATCGATCGAATCACGCTACCGGCGCACAACCAGATTGTCGTCGAGCTGACGAACGGTGGCGCTGACCCGGTCACCATCGCGCAGGTGCAAGTGGACGACGCGTACTGGGAGTTCGCTATCACGCCCAGCACCACCATTCCCCGTCTCGGTCGCGCGACGATCACGATTCCCTACCCGTGGGTGCAGGACGAGGCGCACTTCATCAAGCTCCTCAGCAGCAATGGGGTGACATTCGAGGGCGAAGTCGCGGTCGCAACAGTGACGCCCGCTGCGACCGCAGCAACGGTCTGGCAATATGCGCTGCTGGGTATCTACGTCGGCTTCATTCCGGTCGGCCTGGGGCTGCTGTGGTATCCGTTCCTGCGCCGTCTCGGCCGCACTGGGATGCAAGCGGTGCTCAGCCTGACTGTCGGATTGCTGGTCTTCCTGCTCTTCGATACGATCGCCGAGGCGCTGGAGATTGTCGCGAAGACCGCAGGCGCCTTTGGTGGCGCGCCACTGATCTTCTTGGTCGCGCTGCTGGCCTTCCTGGCGCTGATTGCGATCGGGTCGCGTCGCAAGGGCCAGGTGACATCGCGGCTGGGCGTGGCCTACCGCATCGCGCTCGGAATCGGGCTGCACAACCTGGGTGAAGGTCTGGCGATTGGCGCCGCGTTCGCGACCGGTAGCGCAGCGCTGGGCACCTTCCTGGTGATCGGCTTCACGCTCCACAATATCACCGAGGGTATTGGCATCGCGGCGCCAATCGCACGCGAGCGGCCGAAGCTGTGGCACTTTGTCGCGCTGGCCGCGCTGGCGGGCCTGCCGGCGGTGTTGGGGGTCTGGATCGGCGGCTTCATCTACAACAACCTGGCGGCGGCAGTGTTCCTGGCGCTGGGCGCCGGCGCGATCGCCCAGGTAGTCTACGAAGTGGGGCGGCTGATTGTTCGCCAGAGTGACGAAGATGGGAGCCGTGTGCTCTCGCTGGCCACGTTTGGTGGACTGGTCGCCGGTATTGTGATCATGTATGCGACGGCATTGCTGGTGGCGGCCTGACTGTTTTGAAAAGGCGAAAGGTTGCTGCATAGGAGAGCAACATATGCATAGAAAACAACACGGAGCGCCGGATCGACTGTCGGTTAAACGTATCGTCACGGATGGCTCGATCATGAGCGCCCTGCTTGGTAGTATTGTCATGGCTATTGTGTATTACAATGCCGAAATCATGCACGATGACTATCCAGCGCACATCCAGGAAAAAGCGCTGCCGATGAGTGATGCCGCGAAAAAGCAACGGACAGTCGTCACCATTCCCTTCATCACACTCTTGCTTGGCTTTCCCGCCTACTCAAATCTGAAATTGAAGCGCCAGAATCACGGCCAACTCTCGCTGAAGAATGCTTTCATCAACGCGTATGCTGTGTTTGCGTTCTCGAATCTGTTCGATCTCCTCGTGCTCGATTACCTGATCATGCTTCGGATGCGGCCTCGTTTTGCCATGCTGCCAGGTACCGAAGCGAGTGACTACTCCAATGACTACTTCTTTCATTTTGTTGGCTTCTTAAAGGGGATGGGATATGGCATCATCCCAAGCCTGATCATCGCCTACTTGACCAGCCGGAATTGGCGTGCCTGAACGTTTCATCGGCAATGGCGCACCTTCTTCCCTATGAGTAAGGGCTGTGCGAACGCATCGGACAGGACTCCAGGTAGGTTTTGTTGCTCCCGCAGTGAGTGAGGCAAATATGCCCATAAATATCAAACTGCTTGTGTGGCAGATCGTCAGCTTGATGGTCGTCTTTGCGCTGGCTTTGTTTCTGCCGGCCGGTACGCTTACCTGGCTCACCGGCTGGATCTTTTTCATGCTGTTTTTTGGCTTTGTACTCGCTGTGACCGTGTGGCTGTTCAAGCACAATCCCGCATTGTTGCGAGAACGCATGCGTATGGGCACGCTCGATCAGCAAGGCTGGGATAAGCTTTTGTTTCCGCTCGTCAATGCCCTCTTCTTCGCCTGGTTGCTGCTCATGTCGTTCGACGCAGGACGCTTTCACTGGTCGCCGGTACCGATCTGGCTGCAAGTCGGTGGCGGGATAGTCCTTGTGTGCTCCTTCCTGCTTTTTTTCCTGACATTTCGCGAAAACGCGTACTTATCACCCGTGGTGCGCATTCAACAGGAGCGTGGCCATGCGGTGATTTCGACTGGCCCGTATCACTATGTACGGCATCCCATGTACGCCGCTATCCTGATCTTTGTGGTCGGGACATCTCTGTTATTAGGTTCCTGGTATGGTCTCCTCTTCGGGATGGCACCGATGATCCTGCTTGCACGACGGGCCATACTGGAGGAGCGAACACTGCGCGAGCATCTGCACGGCTATACAGACTATATAGCGCACGTACAATATCGGCTCATACCGTATGTCTGGTAGAAGCAAAACGGCTGCGCAAGAGCCGAAACCCAATCGTCCTTCAGCCTGAGCCGCTCAGAGTTTCCCCGGATACAGGCTACACATAGCCTTGTCACTGAATAGAAGCTTTACCACCCCATAACCAGGATTTCATCCTCTTTCAGTACGATCCACGCACACGAATCTCCGCTTGGCAACTGAATCCGTGTATGCGCGATGGTATCGTAGTGCCGTGTGTCCTGATTTGTCTGCGCTCTGCAATGCTAAGCAGTGTCCAACTGGTGCGTAAGGCAGCGTCGAAGCGAACGATGTCGCCGAGAAGCGTGGTATAAGAAGGAGAAGGGAACACCAATGAGGCACATTCCACGGAAAACACTAGCGATCGCAGTCGTCGCGCTGCTGCTGACCCCACTGCTGGCGGTCGCCGGCGGTGCCTGGCGCGACAAGACCGATGCACTGCGTGACAGCATCAACGGCGGTCACGCTGACAATGTGATTCTGTTGATTGGCGACGGCATGGGCGACTCCGAGATCACAATCGCGCGAAATTATCATGTTGGCGCGGCTGGGCGTCTCAGCCTGGACACGCTGCCGCTAACGGGCGCGATGACGACCTACGCTGTCCAGGAGGCTCATCCAAACTTGCCCGATTATGTGCCGGACTCGGCCGCGACGGGAACTGCCTGGGCAACTGGTACCAAGACCAGTAACGGTCGGATCTCGACCACGCCTGGTACAGATCTGGATCTTACGACCATCCTGGAGTTAGCCCAGCGCAAAGGACTGCGCACTGGTGATGTCAGCACTGCTGAGCTGACCGATGCTACCCCTGCTGTGCTGGCCGCACACGTCAGCGCGCGCGGCTGCCAGGGGCCAACCGATATGGCCGCCTGCCCGCAGGACAAGAAGGCAGCTGGCGGGCCTGGGTCGATCGCTGAGCAGCTCGTCGATCATAAGGTCAACGTGTTGCTTGGCGGTGGCAAGCAGCGCTTCGATCAGAAAATCGACGGCGGGCCATTCGCCGGAAAGACCGTGATCGACTCCGCCATCGCGCAGAGCTATCGGGTCATCACCAAAACCAGCGACCTCGACGCGCTCAAGTCGGAGAAGAATGTCCTCGGACTGTTCAGCAGCGGCAATATGAGCCTGGAATGGAGCGGCGCACTGGCCCAGCCATTTCCGGGGAGCGGGCCGCAGCGCTGTCTGGAAGGACAACGCCCAGCCGAGCAGCCGAGCCTGGCAGCCATGACCAGCACGGCCTTGACGTTGCTGGAGAACAAGCGTGGGTTCTTCTTGCAGGTCGAAGGCGCATCGATCGATAAGCAGGATCATGCCGCGAACCCATGTGGGCAGATTGGCGAAACGATCGCCTTTGATGCAGTAATCAAGGTCGCGCTCGACTATCAGCAGAAGCATCCACGCACACTGGTGATCGTGACCGCCGATCACGGACACACCTCGCAAATCATTCCACCACCGACGAATGCGGCCCAGCCGGGTGTGTTTAGTAAGCTCACGACGGCGGATGGCACCGACATGACCGTAAGTTATGCAACCAGCCCGGTTGGCGCTTCGCAGGAGCATACTGGCACCGAAGTACGCGTTGCGGCGCAGGGTCCGCGGGCGGCCAATGTCGTGGGTGTGATCGACCAGACCGAGCTCTACTCGATTATTGTCGATGTCCTGCGACTCAAAGATTAGCGTGCGACACCGGCTGAAGCCAAGCGCCCGGAACTCATCGATGAGTTCCGGGCGCTTGGTTATACGCCGCCCTTCCGCGCTTACCGCCTATATGTTGCGTTGGCTTCATCGGCTGGCGATGCGGAAATGTCTGTGAAGCGTCACGGTCAAGTTGTATATCCTCTTTGTGAAAAAACTGTCAGCCTGTTCTGGCGACGAAAGGTTATCCTTCAGCAGTGAGTATAGAGTGGAATAACAAGCCAAGCCGGTAGATAGAGACGAAAACTATCGCTCATCCCACAGCGACACATTGAGGTGAATGAATTTTTGGAAACATTCAACTTCATAGTTAATAATGCGAGCCGTGGTATGATCACTTCAGATCTGTGGATTTGGCGGCTCTTTTAGTGGAGCGCGCAGACCGTTCCCAAGCTACCAGGTATGCCCCAACATACGCCACCACCGCGAAGCTGATCTGGTGATGGTTCGTGCGGAAATCTTCCTTCGCAGCGCAATGAACTCCAACTCAGATCATTCTCGCCCATCGAGGTACCCATGCAGAAGATTTGGCCCACGTTCCGGCTGTTCCTGATTATCGCCGTGAGCGCAGTGAGCGGAGCATCCGCCGTGATGTTGCTGATGCGACCGGAGAGTTCCCCAATACCACGCCCGATTGTAGTGGCAAAGCCAACCGCCATACTGGCTGACGTCGCTCCTGTGCAGCCAACCGTCGTAATGGCTGAAGCTGCTCCTGTGCAGCCAACCGCTGTAGTGGCTGACGTCACTCCTATGCAGCCAACCGCCGCTATTCCGCCGCTCTCGGCTGGCGCTTTTCAGGAACGCTTTGATGGTCAGCCGACCAGCCCGCAGCCTTGGAACCCGCCCAACTGGGATGTCACCGTTCACTCGCGCGATGTTGACACCTGGGGACAACTTGAGACCATGGAAGCCATGCATGGCCCAGACTGCGCTCCGCCGCCTGCAACGCACCAGATGAGCGCCTACGAAGATGCGGCCTTCCAGTGTCGTGACCATATGATGACTGCGATCAACGCGAGTGGCTACGGAGCGGTCTACCTGACGCCGAATCAACTCGCCGACTTCTCACAGGGTGAAGCAGTCATCCGCTGGGATATGTCCACCCTGCGCACCAGTGGGCGTGACTGGGTGGATCTCTGGATTTCGCCCTTCGATGAACAGCTCCAGCTGCCCCTCGAACTCGAAGTAGACTTGAGCGGGCCGCCGCGCAACGCAGTACAGATTCGTCTGGATCTTAGCCGCAACGCATTTACGGCAAGCATTTATCGTGACTTTAAAGAAGTGCCGGTGGAGGGTGAGTTCAGCTTGCAGGGCTACGACTCTTTCTTAACACCCGATGCGAAGCGGCGCGATACCTTCGAGGTGCGAATGAGCCGTACGCACCTCAGTGTCGGGATGCCGGGGTATAATTTCAAGTGGATTGATAGCGAGATCCCAGAGCTTGGTTGGAGCCAAGGTGTGGTTCAGTTTGGCCATCACTCGTACAATCCCAGCAAGGATTGCTCCAATCCATGCGGGCCAAATACTTGGCATGGGGATAATGTGCAGATTGCACCCGCCCGCCCGTTTACGATGATCAAGGCGAACCGTCGCTTTATCGACTCCGAGGTGTCCTCGACAGTAGACTTGGCGCGACCGGTTCCGGAACGTGCGCACTTGCGCTTCGCCGGCATCGGGGGTAGTCTGGAAGTAAGCTTTGATGCGGGAAAAATCTGGCAGCCAGCGCAGATCCAGGCCCAGGACACCGAGTTCTTCAAGGATGAGCATTTTCGTTCTTACTGGACTCCGATACCAGCCGGGACACAACAGGTACAGTTTCGTGGGCAGGACTGGTGGGGCGGCAGTTGGTACATTCGTGATATCTCTGTTTGGGCACAGTAACGCCGCAATATCACGCCGCCGGCTGCGCCAAACTTTTTGGGCACATGTGTAGTTGTAGCAAATGGTACAATCACCAGACTGCATCTGCTGGCATATTGAGGCCCGGCCCTGATCCTGGCATCAGAATGACCTGATTGTATAGTTAACTCGCATGCGCTCTCGATAGCTGGAGCCAAGCGCCACTCGCTTCAGCTAGTGCTTGTGTGGCGCAAGAAGTTCAGCGACCGGCGATGTTGGGCTTGCCTGCGAAGCGTCACGATCGAGCTGTATATCTTCCCACGCGACCGGATCTTCGAGTGGTTCGAGGTGTGTGAAGACTGTGGCGTTGGGCAGCGCCTGCCGGATATCGCCTTCGATGCGCTCCAGCAGTTGGTGCCCATGCTGCACAGTCCACTCTCCTGGCACGAGAATATGCACTGAGACGAATCGACGTGTGCCAGATTGTCGCGTCCGTAAGGCGTGGTGCTGGACACCCTCCTGCTCGTACCGTTCCAAAATCTGTTGCACGGCCGCCCGCTCCATCGCTGGCAAAACCGTATCCAGGAGGCCGAGCGCCGACCGGCGCACGAGCTGCACGCCGGCCCAAATAATATTTGCGGCGACCAGCAGCGCGATAATCGGATCGAGGTGTTCCCAGCCAGTGACAAGGACAGCGCCAATTCCTAGCAGCACCCCGGCCGAAGTCCAGACATCGGTCATGAGGTGGTGCGCATCGGCCTCAAGGGTGATTGAGTGATAGCGCCGGCCAGCTTGCAAGAGGACACGCGCCACGCCCAGATTGATGAGCGAGGCAACCACGGAGATAGCAAGCCCAAGACCTGCTTGTTCAATCGGCTGTGGATGGAGCAGGCGTGGCCAGGCGGCCCATCCGATACTGAGTGCCGCGATGCAGATCAGCGCACCCTCGACCCCACTGGCGAAGTACTCCGCTTTGCTGTGGCCGTAGGCATGCTCTTCATCGGGCGGGCGGGCCGCCAGCGTAAGCATGGCCAGCGCCATCACCGCCGCGACCAGATTAACGAGTGACTCCAGCGCGTCGGAGAGCAGCCCGACCGAGCCGGTCAGCCAGTAGGCGACGGCCTTCAAGCCGATGGTCAAGATTGCTGCGGCAATCGAAAGCCAGGCGTAGTGGGTGAGCGATATCTTCTCCATGATCAATTCCTATTGAGATGCGAGCGGATACAAGCGCAGCAATGGGCCGTCCCCAAATGCCAGGCGCTGACCCTGTGGCGCTACGAGCGCGCGATAGACCAGCCGATGCGCGCTGGGAACCACTCCACAGCTGCGCACCATTTGCCAGCCCTGTGTTGGCTCGCAGCCCTCCAGCTTCCAGCGCTGCGTGCGCAATGTGTCGAGAATGACGCCATCACGTACCTGCCAGACGCGAACAAGTCCGTCCTCACCCGATGACACCAGCCGCTGCCCATCCGGCGTGAACATGACGCTAAAGACGCGGCCACTGTGTCCCTCTAACGTCTGGAGCAGCGCGCCATCGCTCACACGCCACAGCTTGACAGTATTATCCCAGGCCCCCGACGCGATCGTTTGGCCGTCCGGCGCGAACCGAACCGTGAGGACTTGTCCTGCATGGCCCAACAGGGTCTGCAGAAGTGCGCCGTCAGCCACGCGCCACAGCTTAATAGACTGATCGCCCCCAGCTGATGCAAGTGTCTGGCCGTCAGGTGCGAAGGTCACACTCAAGGCGCCTTTGCTGTGGCCAATTATTGTTCGCAGCATTACACCATCAGCAGCGCGCCAGATCCGAATTGTGCGATCTTCCCCGGCGGAGGCGATGAGGCGACCGTCGGGCGAAAACGCCACGCTCCAGACCAGGCTAGCGTGTCCGTGCAATGTGCGCAGGAGTGTACCCTCGCGGACACGCCACAGCTTCACGGTATGATCCCATGAAGCCGACGCAATCGTCTCGCCGTCGGGCGCGAATGCAAGGTCAAAGATCCAATCAGTGTGTCCGCGCAGCACGCCTTTCAGCTGGCCGCTCGCAACATCCCAGAGACGGATCAGATTGTCGCTCGCGCTGGTCGCGATCATTCCTCCATCCGGCGCGAACGCGGCGCCGATGACTGGCCCAGTATGGGGAAATGTGCGCTCGGAGCGCGGCCACAGCTGGATTGCGATGAGCCCACTGCCCGCCAGCGCAAGTACGCCGCCGATCATCAGCAGTATCGACCAGTGATGGCCAGCCGGCGCTACGTGAACGGTGGTATCCCGTCGTATCTTGCTCAAGAGCCAGTGGTGGGGAAGTTTCGAGATCGCCATATACTCCACACAGTTTCAGAGCTTCTTTTGTCGCAGTAGGAGTGATGATTTGCTCGTCGGTTGGGAATCCTGGGTATGCTTCGGCCAAGTGCTTTTGACATACGAAATAACGGCCCAGATATCCGCATCGGTCAAGCCGCTGAACGCAGGCATAGCACTGGCGTATCCAGGCGACGCGGTTGCCTGCCCCCCATATTTGATCGTCGTAAAGAGCCACTGGTCATCTCGCTGCCAGGCATGACCGCTCTGATCAAGTGGAGCAGCGGGCATGACACCATTCGGGCGTGGTTGCGGCCACCCTTGTTCCCCCTTCAGATTGCTGCCGTGACAGCTCGCGCAGCGTGTTGCGTAGATGTGCTTGCCTTGCGCTACGAACTCCGCGTTTGTGACATCAGCACGATCCATCGACCTTGTGGTTGGCCGAGTGCTACTCCGTATGATGAACACGACCAGTGCCAGCAAGCAAACAATCATAAATCCGATCAGCACATTGCGCTGATTTAGCAGACGACGCGACAGGACTTGCTGCTTTTGAGCAGAGCCAGTCTTCGATGTTGGTTTCTGCTGAGCCATACGTCCCAAATTGCCTAAAACCTGTGCCAATATACCCTGCTAGCCGAAACGTGATGGTATTTGCACATGAGCCATGCATACTAGAGTCTATGCACAATAAGGGGTGAACATGGTATAACAGCCTCATTTGCCGACCAGCAAACCGAGGAGGTTGCCATGTTCACCCAGCAGAGTTTGCGCGATCATCCGTCCCTCGTCAAGGCGTTCCTGGGCATTGAGCCTGACCAGGTTTGGGAGTTGATAGAGCACATGACCGAGCAGTTCGCCACCTACACCCACCAGCGCCACCAACGTGCTGAGCGCCAACGTGCCGTCGGTGCTGGTCGATCCCATGATCTGCCGCTCAGCATCCGCACCGCTCTGGTGTTGACCTACCTGCGCTTGCATATCCCCCAAGCAACCGTGGCCGCGCTGTTGTGGGTACGACCCAGAGCGATCTCTCGCGCGATCTACGCCGCTTGCTGCCGCTCATTCAGCAGCAACTGCCGTGTCCCGTAGTCTGGGAGGAAGTCGCCGCTGAGCAAACGATTCCCGAAACGACCCAGCTTACACTGGCGGATCTGGCCGATGGGCGCGTGCTGGTCGACGCGACTGAACAACGCGTGTCGCGCCCGAAGGACTATCAGACCCAGAAAGCCTACTATTCCGGGAAAAAGCATGGCCATACACTCAAAACTCAGGTGGTGACCGATGGTGAGCATCACCTCAAAGCGATCAGTGTGGCTAGTCCCGGAGCTGGCCACGATAAATCACTCAGCGATCGAGTTCAGACACTAGCGCGGCTGCCCGATGGCTGCGAAGCCGATGCAGATAAGGGCTATCAAGGGCTGGCTGCCCAAGTCCCGACCGTCACAGTTTGTAACCCTCTGATAGGCGAGGTACAGGTTCTCCCACGGCTGCGTGTCCAGACGCCGTTCAAGAAACCCAAGGGTCACGAGCTGACCGACGAGCAAAAAGCGTTCAATCGGGCGTTAGGGACGATCCGAGTACGCGTCGAACACTGCATCGGCTGGCTCAAGAATTGGGCCATCCTGGCCACACGGTTTCGGTGTGACCACGCGATCTACACCTCGATCGTTCGCACGATCGGTGGCTTTGTGAACGTACAAACCCAGCGCTGGCAGGCCGCAAAGGCTAATTGTGCATAGACTCTACTATACTCCAGATTGAGCAGCATGCGTCGCTGATGTTCGTGGCGAAAAATCCCCCCCAGGTTAAGAGATTTCACCAATCGTAGGCGGCTGTGTTGGTATGCTTGGTAAGCATTTAAGGCGATGCTGTGGTGATGCTGCCATCATACCTAAGTACATTGCGGAGAATCATGGATTCATCAATGCTTCAGGCCGATCAGGCCATCGACGAACGTGAAGCGTATGGCGCCACGAGTTGGATCGACGATCTTATCGATTGGCTCGGCGCAACGTCACGTCACATTGCGCTCCTTGCGGCGTGGATCGCCACCTGCGGTAGCTTATTTTTCAGTGAAGTGCTGAGATGGCAGCCCTGTGTGCTCTGCTGGTACCAGCGGATCTTGATGTACCCGCTCGCCATCCTGCTTGCGATCGGGATCGTGCGCCGTGATCGGGGGCTACATGTGTATGTGTTGCCGTTTTCGATTGCGGGTATTGGTGTATCGCTATACCACTATCTGTTGATCAAAACCGATTGGCTCCCACCGCCAGCCTGCACCGTCGGCGTGCCATGTACCGTCGATTACTTGAACTGGTTCGGGTTTATCAACATCCCATTCCTCGCATTAACTGCATTTCTGATCATTACCTGCATGATGCTCACCTTTGCGTGGCTCCAGCCGTTGACCGCCAGCGCTGTTGATGGCGAGAACGTGACCGAAGATGGAGCGAACACGCGGCTGCCTGTTCGCCTCGATACGGCCAATCTCGCGGTGGTGATGATCATTGTGGGCGTGATCCTCGCGTTTATGGTCGGCAGTACCTTCATTTGAGCTACTTATAGGAGTTTTAAGAACAATGGTTCAGTCACAAAAGTTAGCCCACCGCCCGCGTGGGCGCACGCTGCCCAAGAAACACTCGCGCCTGCCCTTGCTGCTGCTCGTGCTGGCGATCGGCATCCTGGTCGCCGGCGCGATCATCGTGAGCAAAGCCGCGCCGCCCGCAGTCACCGTAACTCACTTCACCGCTCGCAGCATCAACGCGCCGACCGGCGTGACATCCGAAGGGTATGCCTATAAAGGCAGCCCGGATGCCCCAGTGACGGTGATCGAGTATGGCGATTTCCAATGCCCGTCATGCGCCGCATTTGCCACCGAGCAAGAAGCAGCGCTTGATCAGCGCTATGTCGAGACTGGCAAGGTTCGGTTCATCTACCACGATTTCCCCCTACCGCAGCACAACAATGCGGTGATCGCAGCCGCAGCGGCGCGGGCGGCCGGGGAACAAGGGAAGTTCTGGCCAATGCACGATCTACTGTTTGCCCGACAGCGGGAATGGTCAAGCAGCAGCGCTATCCAGTCGCTATTGGTCAGCTACGCGGAAGCGATCGGTCTTGATCGGCAGGCATTCGAGCAGGCGCTCACATCCGAAACATTCGTCCCTGCGCTAGAAGCTGCTCGACAGCAGTCTGAACAACGCGGCGTTCAGGCGACGCCGACGTTCGAAGTCAATGGCAGGCTCGTCGATGCGTCCCAGCTCGAAGCAGCTATCGCGGCAGCCTTGCAGGCATCGGGCAAATAGGAGCGATGGTATCTCTGCCAAGATAGATCAGCACCGCGATATACTCCACGCGGTTCTCAGCGCTTATTTCTGTCGCAGCAGGCGCGATGAGTTCGCCAGGATGCCCAGATCGGGGAGCGACTGGGCGGCGGCGGCAAAGATCGGCGGCAGAATGCCAAATGCCGCCAATGAGAGTCCAAGCAGATTGTACACCGCCGTAAAACCAATGTTGGTCTTGACCACCCGCATCGTCCGTCGCGCGATCTGGAAGACCTCTGGAACCAGCATCCAATCATCGCGCATGAGTGCTACATGCGCCGCTTCGATCGCAATGTCGGTTCCGGCCGCGCCCATCGCGATGCCGACATCGGCCTGCGCCAGGGCCGGCGCGTCATTGACGCCGTCGCCAACCATGACCACGATGTGACCCATGGCCTGATACTCTTTCACGATTGCAATCTTGTCTTCGGGGAGCAGATTCGCGCGGTATTCGATGCCGATATGCGCTGCCAATGCCGCCGCTGTACGCTCATTGTCGCCGGTGAGCATGATGATCTGTCGCACGCCCTGCCGCCGTACCGCCGCCAGCGCCTTGGCCAACTCCGGCCGTGGAGTGTCGGACGCGGCCAGGATGCCGGCCAGTGCGCCGTCACGCTCAACGAAGAGGATCGTCTTGCCCTGCTCCTCTAGTGCGGCGGCCTCGAATAGTCCCGCTGCCGCTGGAATGAGCCGGACGTTGCCGATTCTGACGGCGCTTCCATCGACCTGCGCATGGATGCCCTGGCCGGGCACTGCCGCGAACTGCTCCGGCGCGGTGAGCTGCAGCGCCCGCGTGTCGGCGGCGCGGCGTACTGCTTCGGCAAGCGGGTGCTCGGAGTAGCGCTCAGCCGAAGCCGCGAGCGCCAGCAATCCATCCTCGCCAAGGCCATTTAGCGCAACTACATCAGTGATCTGCGGACGACCCAAGGTCAGCGTGCCGGTCTTGTCGACGAGCAGCACGTCGGCCTTGGCCAGAATCTCCAGGTATTTGCCGCCCTTGATCAATAGGCCGCGCCGCGCCGCCGCACCAACTGAGGCCAGCATGGCGATCGGCGTTGCGAGTGCGAACGAGCAGGAGCAGGCCACTACAAGCACGGCTGCCGTCGCAAGCGGGTCGCGGCGAAACAGGAATGTGAGCGCAGCGATCGTTGCTACGACGGGAAGGTAGTAGGCCGAGAATTTGTCGGCAATGCGCTGCACATCCGCGCGATGTGCTTCGGCCTCTTCGACCATGCGGATAACCTTGCCGAAGGTTGTATCGGCCCCGATATGCGTGGCGCGCACGCGCAGGCTGCCGAACTCCGCCAGGGTGGCGGCGAATACCTGCCCTCCCACACTGACCTCGACCGGCATCGACTCGCCAGTGATTGCTGCCTGGTTCACAGTTGCCTGCCCACCAATAACCTCGCCATCCACCGGAATTTGCTCGCCGGGTCGCACAATCACGGTATCGCCGACGCGCACCTCTGCCACAGGCACCTCAACTTCAACATCGCCGCGCGCGAGCCGCGCGGTCTTGGGTGCCAGCGCGGTCAGGTTCTTGACGGCGCGGCGAGCGCTCTCCGTGGTGAAGCGCTCGGCATACTCGCCGACGCGCATAAAAAATACGACGACTACGGCCGTGGCCCACTGGCCGACGGCCAGCGCCGCCAGTGCGCCAATACTCATAAGCGTGTGCGAAATGACTTGGCCGCGTAGCGTAGCGCGCACCACATTGCGGAAGATCGGGAAGCCCGCCGCCAGCACAATCAGCGCACCGATCGGCCACGGCACCAGGCCGGTGACGGTCTCGAACAGTCCCATGCCCTCGCCGACGACAACAACGAACAATACGACGGCAAACACGATACCAAAGACTGTCAGAATCTGGCGCGTGAAATTGATCGGCGTGGGCCGAGCGGCCGCAGGCTCCGTCATCGGCTGGTCGACAATGTAGCCGGCACCCGCCACAGCCGCACGAATCGCCGGCAGATCGACCTGCGCGGGGTCGAGCTGAATCACCGCCTTCTCGGCCGAGAGCAGGACGCTCACCGAATCGACACCGGGCAGCGCGGCGATGGCCTGCTGCACATGCTGTGTGCATTCGGTGCAATCCATGCCGCGGACAGGAATTTCTAGGGTTTGGAGGTCAGCCATACGTATCCTCGATCGATTACACTAATAGCGCGTACATTCATAGACACCCTTCGCGACATCAGCCAGCAGTTCGTCGCCCAGGCCAAGCAGCGCCGCCACTCGCTCATCGCTCAACTGATAGCGGACGTAGCGGCCCTGTTGCTCCCGTGCAACCAGACCGCAATCCCATAGGCACGCAAGGTGATTCGACACATTGGATTGCGTCAGACCAGTCGCTTCAATAATTTCAGTAACCGTTCTTACCCCGTCTCGCAGCGTCTCCAGAATGATTAGCCGCGAGGGATCGGCAAAGCCACGAAAGAGCTTGGCCTTCAGATCGACTGCCTGGGCTTGCTTCGCGATCAGCATCATACGCCTCATATCATTATATCAGCATGCGCTGATATTACGAGCATTTGAAGATTTTGTCAAGCGTCTTGCTTCGCCTCGAAGCGCGGGATATCCGAATCGTGAACATACCTTCTCGCCGGGTTTGTGGTTCTCTTCTTTCAAAGCTGCTCCTGCGCTATATCATAATCCAACGGTGGCCCGCGCGTGACGGGTTCGGGTTCGCTACGTGACTCGTTTGGGTCGCTGTGCTTCCCATCCAGCGCATGGCGGCACCGCCAGGATGTCTTGGGATCCTTATATGGCCCCAACCCAACATTGACTCTGCTGGCGAACTGGCCACCAGCCAGCACCAATAACCAACCCCTGTGAGATAATGGCACCTCTTGCTACAGCGTGCAGTAAAGTGAGGTGGGTCATGTCCATGCAATCACCGCTCGGCTACGGCATCCCAGAAGAGACAGCGCGGGTCGCACAGGCCGCTTTTCCCAAAGGCAACTTGTATATGCAGATGCAGGCCGAACTCGGCATGATCTACACCAATGCTCAGTTTGCATCGCTGTTCTCCTCAACTGGTCAACCAGCCCAAGACCCCGCACGGCTGGCGCTCATTCTGGTGATGCAGGAACTCGAAGGGCTATCCGACCGTCAGGCTGCCGACGCGGTGCGCAGCCGCATTGACTGGAAATTTGCTTTGGCGCTCGAGCTGACCGACCCCGGTTTCGATGCCTCTGTGCTCAGCGAGTTCCGAGGGCGCCTCATCACTGGCGAGTTGGAGATGCAGCTGCTCGACACGCTCTTGACCCTCCTCCAGGAGCGCGGTCTGCTCGTCCCTCGCGGCAAACAACGCACCGACTCCACACAGATTCTTGCCGCCATCCGCACGATCAATCGGCTCGAATTGGTCATCGAGACTGTGCGCCACGCGCTCAACCGATTGGCGGTTGTAGATCCGAACTGGCTGTGGCCACGCATCCAAGACGGCTGGCTGGAACGCTATGAGCTGCGGGCGGAAAACTCGCGCTTGCCCAAAGAGGACACCAAACGCCAGGCGCTGGCGGCCCAGGTCGGTGCGGATGGCTTTGCCCTGCTCACGGCCGTGTACATGCCTGATACGCCCACCGAAGTCCGACACGAAGGCGCTGTGGAGATCCTCCGCCAGGTCTGGATTCAGCAATACTATGGGCTGGCCGAGCTGCCGCACTGGCGCAATGATGCTGATGTCCCGCCGCCTGGTCAACTGATCCACTCGCCCTATGATCTGCAAGCGCGCTACAGCAGCAAACGCGGCGTGCCCTGGGTCGGCTACAAAGTGCATTACAGCGAGACTTGCGAGTGTGAGCGCCCCAACTTGATAACGAATGTTCTGACAACCGCCGCCACCATCCCTGATGATATGGTGCTGCCAGCCATTCACACGTCCCTCGCTGCCAAAGGGCTGCTGCCCGCCGAGCACCTGGTCGACTGTGGTTATACTAATGCTGACAATCTGCTGAGGAGCCAGACCAAACATGGCGTGCGAATCATCGGCCCAGTCGCCGATGATCCCTCGTGGCAAGCACGAGCCGGGGAAGGGTTTGCAAAGGCGAACTTCACGCTGGACTGGGAACGCCAGATCGCGATTTGCCCCATGGGCAAGCAGAGCTATTCCTGGCTGCCGAATATCGACGCTACGAAGGTCGGAAGCTTTCAGGTCCGCTTCTCGCGTGCGGATTGTTCAGCCTGTCCGACGCGGGCCCAGTGTACGAAAGCCAAGGTCGAACCGCGTATCCTGTTTTTACAGTCGCGAGAGGAGCATGAGGCGCTGCAAAGTGCCCGCGACTATCAACAGACCGACGTGTTCAAGACAGAATATGCGCTGCGGGCAGGTGTAGAAAGCCTGATGTCGCAAGGTATGCGCGCCTTTGATTTGCGTAAATCGCGGTATATCGGGTGCGCCAAGACGCACCTCCAGCACATCCTGATCGCGGTGGCGATTAACATCGTACGGCTGGTGGCATGGTGGCGTGAGGCACGTCAGACACCGCCACGAATATCGGCCTTTGCTCGCTTGGCGACTCTCGCTTAGAGTTCGCCAGCAGAGTCAATGTTGGGATTGGGCGTATATGTAAGGAGGTTAGTATGCGCTTACCTATCTTTCTTGGCGTCATCGCGACCCTTGCTTTAGCCACTATCCCACGACTAGCAGCTGCCCAGCCGGCAAATGACCGGATCTGTTTCCCAGAGGCGGCACCCACGATCCAAGACTGCATCGACGGACGCTTTGCCGAGTTTTGGCGCGAGAACGGCGGCCTGGCCGTCTTTGGCTAC
The DNA here is from genome assembly GCA_001399705.1 of Kouleothrix aurantiaca. GTDB lineage: Bacteria > Chloroflexota > Chloroflexia > Chloroflexales > Roseiflexaceae > Kouleothrix > Kouleothrix aurantiaca. Next base: position 294 of record LJCR01000005.1, on the reverse strand, counting down.
CCGATCTCTGCGGCTCAACCGGAGATCAATTCGGCTACCGGGCAAACGTATCTGACTCAATATTTCGAGCGGCAGCGCTTTGAGCAGCATCCCGAGAACGCCCGGCCATATGACGTACTCCTCGGTCGACTGGGCGATGATGAGCTGCGGCGCACGGGCCGTGACTGGCATATGCTGCCGCAGGCTGACGCCAGTCGACCGCATTATCGGCCGGAAACCGGACATGCGATCGCCCCGGAGTTTTATGCCTACTACCGGAGCCACGGCCTTGAACTGGGCGCCCGGGGTATCAGC